>JAKBCG010000017.1 GCA_021808035.1 Pseudomonadota bacterium | reverse complement strand
GGATCGGCTCCGGCATGCTGCCGATATCGAAGATGAAGCCGGAGAGAATGAAGGCGGGCAGGAACGTGACGATGATCGCGATCTGGCCGGCGACGAACTGGTTGCGCGCCACCGAGGAAATCAGCAGACCCATGCCGAGCGCCGCGCCCATGAACAGGCTCGCGGCGAGCACCAGCACGGCGAACGAACCGCGCAGCGGCACGTCGAACAGCCACACCGCCATCGCCACCGACACCGCCATGCCACCCATGCCGAGCACGAAATAGGGCGCGAGCTTGGAGATGATGATCTCGCGCAGGCTGACCGGCGTGACCATCAGCGCCTCCAGCGTGCCGCGCTCCCACTCGCGGGCGATGACGAGCGCGGTGAGCAGCGCGCCGGTCAAGGTCATGATCATCGCGATCAGACCGGGTATCAGGTAATCCCGGCTGCTGACCGCGGGATTGAACAACACCCGTTGCAACACGTCGATCGGCGGCGCGGCGGTCGAACCCCGGGTGCGCAGTCGCGCGGCGACCCAGATCGCCCAGACCTGCTGCAGGTAGCCCTCGACGATGCGCGCATTGTTCGCGTCGACCCCGTTGACGATCACGCCGATGGGCGCGGGCGGCGCCGAATGCAGCCGGCGCGTGAAGTCGGCCCGCAACCACACGATCCCGGTCACGGCATGCCGGGCGAGCGCGGCCTGGGCCGCGCCGATCGTCGCGAAGCGGCTCGGTGCGAAGTAGGGTGACTGGTCGAGTTCCGAGGTGAAGCTCGCGGTGGTCGCATCCGGCCGCTCGACGACCACCGCGATCGGCACGTGCCGCGCATCGAGCGTGACGCCGTAGCCGAAGATCAGGAGGAGGAACGCCGGCAGCAGGAACGCGATCGCGAGCGACGAGGGATCGCGCATGATCTGCAGCGTCTCCTTGCGCAGCAGTCCACGGACCCGCATGGCGCCGCCGCTCACGCCGCCTGCTCCGTGACGTTCGCCTGCAGCAGATCGATGAAGGCATCCTCGAGAGTCGGCTCCGGATGGGAGGCGCTGCGCGACCGCGCCTTGATGCCGTCGGGGTCACCGGTCGCGAGCAGTCGTCCTTGCGCCATGATCGCGAGGCGGTCGCAGTACTCCGCTTCCTCCATGAAATGGGTGGTCACCAGCACGGTGACGCCGGATTCGGCGAGCGCGTTGATTCGATGCCAGAACTCGCGACGAGCCAGAGGATCGACGCCCGAGGTGGGTTCGTCGAGGAACAGGATGTCGGGCTCGTGCAGCAGGGCGCAGGCGAGCGCGAGACGCTGCTTGAAGCCGAGCGGGAGGTCGCGGCTCGCGCCGTTGCGGGTCGCGCCCAGGCCGAATTCCTCGAGCGCCCAGCCGATGCGGGCCTGCCGGCGCGCGCCGCTCAGCCGGTACGCGGCGCTGAAGAATTGCAGGTTCTCGAGCACCGACAGATCGCCGTACAGCGAGAACTTCTGCGCCATGTAGCCGATCCGTCCGCGCGCCGTCGGCGCGGCGTGGCGCAAATCGTAACCCGCGACCCGCAATTCGCCGGCCGACGAGGGCAGCAGCCCGCACAGCATGCGAAACGTCGTCGACTTGCCGGCGCCGTTGGCACCGAGCAGGCCGAAGATCTCGCCCCGATCGACGCGGAAACTCAAGTCGTTCACGGCGATGAAGTCGCCGAACCGGCGGGTGAGGTGATCGGCCACGATCACCGGCTCGCCGCCGTTCGGCGCGGATGCGGCGGACGACGGGGGCGATGCCGGTGTCGGGTCGGCCGCACCGTGCTCGGCCGGTGCCGCCGGGTTCGTCGTACCGACGCGAGCCTTCAGCATCACGATGAAGCTGTCCTCGAAGCGGGCGGCGACCGGGCGCAGGTCCATGCCGGCGACGGCCGAACGTAGCTCGGATCCGATCGCCGCCGCATCGGCATCGCGGGTCACCAGGCGCACCGCGGCCCCCTGAATGGTCGCATCGAGCACGTCGGGCATCCGCGCGAGGCGTTCCTGCAGACGCCGCTTGCTGATGTCGGGGGCGCCGGCGAGGAAGCTGCGTCCGGCCACCTGTGCGGTGAAATGCGCCGGGGTGTCGGCGCCGATCAAACGGCCCTCGTGCAGCAGCAACACCGACCGGCACCGCTCGGCCTCGTCGAGGTAGGAGGTGCTCATCAATACCGTGAGATGGCGGGTGTTCACCAGATGCTCGATGATCTGCCACAGCTCACGGCGCGACACCGGGTCGACGCCGACCGTGGGCTCGTCGAGAAACAGGAGCTCCGGGATCTGCACCAGCGTGCAGGCCAGGCCGAGCTTCTGCTTCATCCCGCCCGAAAGCCGCCCGGCGAGACGGCCAAGGAACGGGCCGAGGCCGGTCATGTGCATCAATTCGCTGCGCCGTCCCTCGCGCTCGTCGGGCGCGACCCCCTGCAGGTCGGCGTACAGTTCCAGGTTCTCGCGAACCGTCAGGTCTTCGTAGAGACCGAATCGTTGCGGCATGTAGCCGATCCGCGCGCGCACCGCTTCGGGGTCACGACCGACGTCGATGCCGAGCACCTCGATTCGCCCCTGATCGGGCTGGAGCAGGCCGGTGCACAGCCGCAGGAACGTCGTCTTGCCGGCGCCGTCCGGACCGATCAGGCCGATGACGGCGCCGCCGCTCACCTCGGCGTTGATCGCATCGAGCGCGGTGACCGTGCGGCCGCTCGCCGAAAATCGGCGCGTAACCTGTTCGAATCTCAGCACGGTTGCCTCCGGCATGGCATCGCGCGCGACGACCGGAGCGCGCCGGTCGCCGTCAGCCGGCCGATCGACCGTCATGCACGGCTCCGCAGTCGGGAGACCGGGTCGTACCCGTCGGCGGTGGCACCGTCCAGTCCACGGTGACCGTCGCCGGCATGCCGAGGCGCAGTTCACCGTGGACATTGCAGACGTAGACGCGGACTTGATAGACCAACCGGGTGCGCAGGTCCGTAGTTTCGACCGATTTGGGGGTGAACTCGGCGGTGGGAGAGATGTAGCCGACCCAACCCCGATATCGCTTGCCGGGGAAGCTGTCGGTCGTGACGGTCGCGGCCGCGCCGGGCCGCAGTTTCCCGAGATCGGTCTCGGTGACGTATGCGCGCACCCACAGCGGTTCGGTCAGCGCGATCGTGTAGACCGGCGTCGCGGGGGAGGCCATGTCGCCCGGCTCCAGGATCCGATCCTCGACGACGCCATCCGCCGGTGCGTACAGACGCGTGTCGTCGAATTCGCGCTGCGCCAGGCGGACCGTCGCGAGCGCGGCCTCATACGCGTGGCGTGCCGCGATGATGTCCTCCGCGCGCGGACCCTTGACGGCGAGCACGTAGGCCTGCCTGGCCGCCTCGAAGTTCTCGCGGGATGACCGCAGACGCGCGCGGGCGTTGTCCAGGTCTTCGGTCGACGCGACCCCCTGCGGCACGAGGCCGGCGGTGCGATCGAACAGGATCCGGTCGTTCGCGTAGACCGCCTGCAGGCTTTGCATCGTCGCCCGTGCCTCGGCAATCTCCTGCGGTCGCGAACCGTGCATCAGGCGGGCGAGCACCGCCGCGAGGTTGCGCGCCTGCTGTTGCGCCTGCGCGAGCCTCGCCGCGTACCGGCGGTCGTCGATACGCGCGATCAGCTCGCCCTTGCGCAGTCGCGCTCCCTCGTCCACCAGCATCTCGGTCACGGCGCCGGTATCGTCGAACGCCGGCTCCGCCTCGCGGATGTCGACGTTGCCGTACAAGGTCACGACCGCGCCCGCGCCGCGCGCCCGCCACCGCAGGTACAGCCAGGTCCCCGCGGTCGCGAGCAGCACCAGAACCACCAAGCCCATCAGCATGCGACGCCGTGTCATCGATTCGACTCCTGCCACCACCCACCGCCCATCGCGACCAACAACTGCGCACTGTCGACGAGCCGCTGTGCCTTGGCCCGCGTGAGTCCCAGGCGTGCCCGCCGATCGCTGCGCGCGGCGTCGACGAGCTGCAAGAGGTTGCTCCGGCCGGCCGCGTAGCTCGCCCGCTGCATCGCCAGGGCCGTGCCCGTCGCGTTCTGCGCGGCGCGTTCGTCGGCGACCAGCGCGGCATCGTGGCCGAGGGCGCGGAGCGTGTCGGCCACCTGTGCGAACGCGAGCAGCACCGTCTGGCGATAGCGCGCGACCGAACCCCGATAGGCATCGAGCGACTCGCGATATCTGGCGGCCAGTGCCCCGCCGTGAAACAGCGGCGCGGTCACGCCGCCGGCGACCGCCCACACGCCGCTCCCCGGGCCGAACAAGCCATCGGTGGTGAGCGCCGCGGTCGACAGCGTCGCCGAGAGCTGGATGTTCGGGTACCGCTGCGCGGTCGCGATGCCGACGGCGGCACTGTAGGCGTGCACCGCCGCTTCGGCCGCGAGGATGTCCGGTCGTCGCTGCACGAGCACCGATGGCAGGCTCACCGGCAACACCGCCGGCAAGTGGAAATCCGCGAGCGACGGGTGCGGCTCGTGCGCATCGCCCGGCGCCGCGCCCAGCAGCACCGCGAGCGCGTCTTCGGCGATGGCCGCCTGCTGTTCGAGCGCGGGCAGTTCGGCGCGATCGATCGCGAGCTGCGCCGTGGCGGTCGGCAGGTCGCTGCGCGGCGCCCTGCCGGCGGCGACCTTGCGTTCCACCAGATCGAGGTTGCGCACGTCGTCGGCGACGATCCGCTTCGCGGTGTCGATCTGCAGGGTGAGCGACGCGATCGCGACCGACTGGGAGACCACCTGCCCTTCGATCGTCAGGTGGGCCGCTTGCAGCTCATATTGGCGCATCGACGCGAGCGCTTCGCGTTCCTCGACGGTGTGCGCGGTCAGCCCAAAGACGTCCGGCGCGTAACTCACCGACGGGCCTATCGAGAACAGGTTGTACAGCGGCAAGCGCTGCCTGGCGGGCAGCAAGGGCCGCGCGAACGCGGGACCGCGCTCGCGCACCGCCTGAGCGGCGAGGTCGACCTGCGGGAAGTAGGCGCCCCGGACCTCGGTCACCGCGGCGCGCGCCTCGGCGAGCGTCGCGCGGGCCGCGTCGAGGGTTTGATTGCGCGCTTCCGCCCGCTCGATCAACCCGTCGAGCGCTCGGCAGTGGAACAATCGCCACCAGTCGGCCGGCGGCGTTTTGCCGATCACGACCCGTTGCGTGGGATCGTGCGATCCGGCGGTCCAGCCAGCCGCCGGGGTCGGCTTAGGCGTGTAGCCCGACGCTTGCGGCGCGGCCGGGGGAACGAACCGGGGTCCCACCGCGCATCCGGTGAGCAGCCCGAACGCGGCAACGAATATCGTCGAGAGGCTGCGCGTGGGCGTCATGGGGCGGCCGCGCGCGCGATGCCGCGCCCCCTTTCGGCAACGGAATTCATCATTGAGTGCTCGACCATGCCTGATCTACCGATATCCCGGTCGCCGCCGTCGCGGGCTCGCCGGGTCGGGCCCGCGCGTCCAATCGGCGTAGGGCGCCGATAACAGCAGGATCTTCCCATCAACGGCGGCGGACCGCAGTACGGGCTTTCCGCAGCCCCGTCGCAGGCAGCGGGGCATGCCACGCGCACGCCTCAGTGGCCGTCCGACACCATGCGATCGGACGCGGCGATCATCCAGGCGAAACCGATGCCGCCGAACACGTAGTGGCGGCTGCGCACCAGCGGACTCGCGGCGAAGGTCGCGCCGGAGAGCGTGTCGTATCGCAGGAATACGAACACCCAGAACTTCGGAAAGCGCCGAGTGGTCGACACGATCGCCTCCGTTCCCGCATAGCCGCCGCTCGGTCGATAGACCGGCCGGGCGGCCGTGGCGAACGCCCTCGAGACCTCGTAGTAGTAACGGTCGTAGGCGCCGTCGGCATACCAGGGTCCGACGCCCGCGCCGGCGTTCCAGCCCGCGTGCCCGCCGATATCGAACACGTCGAGATCCAGTGAGGGTGCGGCTTGCCAGCCGATCGCGCTCGGATGACTGGTCAGCGTGATCGCGCGACGGATCGGCAGATCGAGGTCGACCCGCCAGCGTCGATTCGCGCTTCGCCAGAGATGACCATCGAGTTCCGGGCCGATGTCGAAGGTGGGTTGCAGGTTGGGCATTCCGCGGCGGGTGTCGCTGTCGTGGCTGCTCGCCGGCGTGGTCGCGTCGAGGCTCAGCTTGATCTCGAAGTAGCGGTTGCTCAGGAACTGCCCGCGCACGCCGTCATAGTCGGAGCGGAGGAACTTGCCGCGATACGTCACGTAGGGCACCGGCGTCGGATAGGCATGCGCCGTGTCCGCGCCCCGATAATCGTTGAACACCAGGGTGCCGGCACCCAGGCCGATCTCCCATAGCGGCTTGTCCGCGGCCCGCGCCGCAGCCGCCCACAGGAGCATCATGCCGATCGTCGCGGCCGCGGCCAGGCCGCGTCGTCCGCGACTCACGCCGTCGACTCGATTCGGGTCTTGCGGTGCTGCTCGATCAGTGCCGCCACGGCGCAGGAGGCGAGGCGGCTGTGTGCGCTGTCGGCGCGGCTGGTCAGGATGATCGGTATTCTCGCGCCGAGCACGACGCCGGCGATGTCGGCGCCGGCGAGGTATTCCAGCTGCTTCGCGAGCATGTTGCCGGCGTCCAGATCCGGGGCGACCAGGATGTCGGCGCGGCCGGCGACCGCCGACACGATGTGCTTCGCCGCGGTGGCGGCCGGGGACACGGCGTTGTCGAACGCCAGCGGCCCGTCGACGATGCCGCCGGTGATCTGGCCGCGTTCCGCCATCTTGCACAGTGCCGCTGCATCCAGCGTCGAGGGGATCTTCGGATTCACGAGCTCGACCGCCGAGAGGATCGCGACGTGGGGTGAGGCGATGCCGAGCGCCTGCGCCATGTCGATCGCGTTCTGCACGATGTCCCGCTTGGCGTCGAGATCGGGGTTGATGTTGATGGCGCCATCCGTGATGAACAGGAGCCGCGCATAGCTCGGCACGTCCAGCAGGAACACGTGGCTCAATCGCCGTTCGGTGCGCAGGCCGTTGGCCGGATCCACCACGGGATGCAGGAACTCGTCCGTGTGCAGGCTGCCCTTCATCAAGGCGCGCACCTCGCCCCGCTGCGCCAACTGCGCCGCCGCCAACGCGGCCGCATGCGAATGTTCGGTCGCCACGAGTCGGAACGCCCCGATGTCGATCGTTGCGGTGCGCGCGACCGCGCGGATCCTGGCCTCGGGTCCGACCAGAACCGGCGTGATCAGTCCGGCGTGTGCGGCCTCCAACGCCCCGCGCAGCGCGTTCGCCTCGACCGGATGCACGATCGCCGTCGGGATCGGGTGCGATACCGCCGCGCGAGCGACCATCGCACTGAAGTGGACCGCGCGGTCCGGCGCGCCCGCCGTACGGGGCGTGACACCCGGCGGGTTCGCGTTCTCCGGGGGCCCGTTCAGCCGAGCGGTGCCTTCGACGGACGCTCCGCCGTCCGGGCTCGTCAATCGGCAATCGACGCCGATGCGGCGTTGCGCGGCATCCTTCTCGCGCACGGTGACGGTCATGGCCACCGTGTCGCCGATGCGGATCGCGTCGAGCACGGAATTCTCGATGCGGTCCTCGGGAGCAGCCATCGTGCGTCTCCTCAGCGTTTGCCGTGACCGGGCACCTGCAGCGGCTGCTGCACCGTGGCGAGGAAGCCCCGATGCCGTCCGGTGCGATGCTGCATCTGCCGGTAGACCTGCACCTTCACGAAGTCGGTCACGGTCGCGGACAGGAACGAGTACCCCCAGATGAACGCGATGTCCGGCCAGCCGATCGGCGTGATCAGCCCAAATCCGTACGCGGCGAGGAACGTCGCCGCCACCTTGGTCAGCACCGCCGACCATACCATCACCGGCGCCGGCCAGGGGCGCTTCCAGAAATGATCCTTGCTGCGCGCGGTGAACAGCACCAGATGCCCCGCGACGGCCATCTTCAAGAATACATAGGTCTGGATCTGCCCGCTGCCGAGCTTCAACCAGTCCATCGCCAGCAGCAACATGCCGAAGCTGCCGAGGATGCCGACCGCGCCCATCGCCGTCGCGACGGTGATCACCTCGCGCATGTTCCAGCGGACCGGGTTCGGCTCGAGGCTCGTCCGGTCATAGGCGATCGCCATGATCGGCACGTCGTTGAAGAACGCGAGCAGGATGATCATGATCGCGGTGATCGGATAGAAATTGAAGAAGATCATCGTCAGCACGACGAAGACCATGATCCGGATCGTTTCGCTGATGCGGTAGACCGCGTACGCGTTCATGCGCAGGAAGATGCGCCGCGCCTCCTCGATCGCGTTGACGATCACCGAGAGTCCGGGCGCGGTCAGCACGAGATCGGCGGCCGCTCGCGCGGCGTCGGTGGCGCCGCTCACGGCGATTCCGACGTCGGCCTGCTTCAATGCCGGCGCGTCATTGACGCCGTCGCCGGTCATGCCGACGATGTGGCCACGCGCCTGCAGCAGTCGGACGATCGCGAATTTGTGCTCCGGAAACACCTCGGCGAACCCGTCGCTTTCCTCGATCAGGTCCCCGTCGGTCGCGTCGCGCCGGCCGTCCCGATCGAGACCGAGCGCGCCGGCCGGTTGGATGGTATTGCCGAGACCGAGCTTGCCGGCGATCTGCCGGGCGATCGCCTGGTTGTCGCCGGTGATCATCTTGACGTCGACCCCGTGCGCGCGCGCGGCGGCGATCGTCGCCGCCGAATCCTGACGAGGCGGATCGAACAACGACAGGATGCCGAGAAACGACCACGACGACCCGCTCGCCTCGCGCCGCGCGACGCCGAGGGTCCGGTAACCCTGGGAGGCGAATTGGTCCACCGCCGCCTGCGCGCGTCGCATCGGCTCGCCGGCGAGCCCGCACAGCTTCATGATCACCTGGGGAGCGCCTTTGGTGACCTGGAAATTCGCGCCATGGTCGTCGACGATCGTCGCCTCGGTGCGCTTGCTCACCGGGTCGAAGGGTTGAAAGCGGCTCTGGTGATATCCCTGGGCCGTCTCCGGCAGCTTCGCGGCCTGCAGGATCGCCAGATCGATCGGATCGCGGTCCTCGGCCTTGGATGCGAGCGCCGCGGCCAGCCACAGCGTCTCCCGGTCGGCGGCGTCGAACAGCGCGACGTCACCCAGGGTCAAGCGGTTCTCGGTCAAGGTGCCGGTCTTGTCGGAGCACAGCACGTCCATGCTGGCCATCTCCTCGATGGATTCCAGCCGGGTGACGATGGCCTTGCGCCGCGACAACGCGACCGCGCCGACCGCCATCGTCATCGACAGCACCGCCGGCATCGCGACCGGAATCGACGCGACCGCGAGGATCAGCGCGAACTGCACCAATTCGAGCCACGGCGAGTGACGCTGCAATTGCACCAGCATCAGCACCGCGATCAACGCGAGGCTCACGTAGATCAGATAGTCACCGATGTTGAGCACGGCCTTCTGGAAATGGGAGACCGTTTGCGCCTGCTGCACGAGACCCGCGGTCTGCCCGAACTTGGTGCGGGCACCGGTGGCGGTCACCTCCGCGCGCATCTCTCCCTGTTTGACCACGGTGCCGGAATACGCGTCTTCGCCGTTTTGCTTGCTCACGGGGAGCGATTCGCCGGTCAATGCCGACTGGTCCACGCTGAGGTAGTCGCCGTCGATCAATCGAACGTCGGCCGGAATCACGTCGCCCAGGCGGATGCGGATGAGGTCGCCCGGCACCAGCATCCGGGCGTCGATCTCCTGCCAGGTCCCATCACGGCACACCCTCGCCTTGATCGCCAGTTGTTTGCGCAGCGCGTCCACCGCATTGCCCGCGGTGTACTCCTGCCAGAACCCGACCGCGGCGTTGAACACGAGCAGCGCGAGGATGATGCCGAGATCCGCCCAGTGCCGCACCAGGCCGGACAGCAGCGCCGCGATCTCGATCATCCAGGGAATCGGTCCCCAGAAATAGCCGAGCAGCCGCCACAGCGGGGATACCTTGGTCTCGCGCAACTCGTTGGGCCCGAACTGCCGCAGGCGCTCGGCGGCCTGCGCCCCGCTCAAACCGGTTGGCGCACCGCCTGCGGGTGTCGATGGGTTCGTCGACGATGACGGAGGCATCGGTGACACCTCCTCAGCGCGACCACACGATGTGGGACGCCTCGAGTGGAATCTGCACGCCGGGATAATCCGGGACGACACGCACGCTGTAGTCGCTCGCCGGCCGGTTCGCGGCCACGGCGGCGGCGTATTGGCAGGCGCCGGTCGCGCCGGCGGGACCCTCCATGCGGGACATCGCCTGACGAGCAGCTCCGGTTCCATCGAGCGGCTCCGCATAGAGCTCGACCCGCACGGACTGGGGGCTCAGCGCGCCGAGCTCGATCAGCGCGGTGAATCGATGCTGCAGATCGCGTGTGTCGACCGTGACGCGACCGATGCGCACGGTGGACCAGCCGTTCTCCAACGATGCGAGCCAGTTGGCGATCTGCGTGCCGATCGCTCCGTTGCGCTCGGCGCGCGCGCGGTAGGCGCTCGCGGCCGGCAGGTAGTAGCCTTCGGTGTACTCGCGCACGCTGCGGTTGGCCGAATACACGGGCGTCAGCCGCGCCATGCTCTCGCGCACCCGCGCGACCCAGGCGTGCGGAATCCCGTCCGCCTCGCGCGCGTAGAACCCGGGGATGATCTCGCGCTCCAGCAGGTCGTAGAGCCGCTCCGCCTCGATCGCATCCCAGTGTGGATCGTCGTCGCGCTCGGCGCGGTCGCCGAGCGCCCATCCGACCTCGGGGGCGTACGCTTCGGCCCACCAACCATCGAGCTCCGACAGATTCAGGCCGCCGTTCACCAGCACCTTCATGCCGCTGGTGCCGCAGGCCTCCCAGGGGCGGCGCGGCGTGTTGATCCACACGTCCACGCCCTGCACCAGCTTCTCGGTCATCCGCATGTCGTAGTCGGCAAGGAACATCGCATGCGGGCGTACGTCCGGCCGGCGGACGAATCGCACCCAGTCGCGCACCAGGGACTGACCGGCCGCGTCCTGCGGATGCGCCTTGCCGGCGAGGATGAGCTGCACGGGGTAGCGTGGATTGGTGAGCAGTCGGATCAGCCGCTCCGGATCGTGCAGCAGCAGGTTAGGTCGCTTGTAGGTCGCGAAGCGGCGTGCGAAGCCGAGTGTCAGCACGTCCGGGCTGAACAGATGCTGCGCGGCGTCGACCTTCGGCGCCGAGGATCCCGCCGCGCCGAGCTGCATCGCGAGACGCTCGCGGGCGTACTCGATCAGCGCGGCGCGGGCGGTCGTGCGCATCTGCCAGACCTCGCCGTCCGCGACCGCCCGCACCGGCGCGTCCACGGTGCCGAGATCGCCGCGCCAGCGATCCTTGCCGCAGGTACGGGTCCACAGCGCGTCGGCGGCCGGGGAGTCCCAGCTCGGCGTGTGGATCCCGTTGGTCACGTGCCCGACCGGCACTTCGGCGAGCGGCCGGCGTGGAAACAAGGGCAGGAAGATCCGCCGACTCACCTCGCCGTGCAACTGGCTGACGCCGTTGACCGCGGCGCTGCCCCGCAGGGCGAGGTGGGCCATGTTGAACGGCTCGGCGTCGTCGCGCGGCTCGCGGCGGCCGAGCGCGAGCAGGTCCTGCAGCGAAATCCGCAGTTCCTGGTCCGCATAGTCGGCGAGATATTGCGCGATCATGGACGGGTCGAATCGGTCGAACCCCGCCGAGACCGCGGTATGGGTGGTGAAGAGGTTGCCGGCACGGGTCACCGCGAGCGCAGTCGGGAACGGCTGGTGGGTCCTTTGCATGAACGCGCGCGCCCGTTCGAGGATCGCGAACGCGGCATGCCCTTCGTTCAGATGACAGACGTCGACCTCGATCCCGAGCTCCTCGAGCAGCCGCCAGCCGCCGATGCCGAGCACGATCTCCTGTTGCAGCCGCAGTTCCGGTCCGCCACCGTAGAGCTCGCTGGTGATGCCGCGATGGGCCGGCGTGTTCTCGATGTCGTTGCTGTCGAGCAGGTAGAGCAGGCACCGGCCGACCGTCACCTGCCAGGCCCGCAGCCACAGCGGGTAGCCGGGGAAGCGGAGCTCGAACCGCAGCAGATCGCCGTTCGCGCGGCGCAGCGGCATGATCGGCAGCTGGCCCGGGTCGTTGTACGGGAACAGGGATTGCTGATCGCCGTCGCGGTCGATCACCTGACGGAAGTAGCCCTGACTATAGAGGAGGCCCACGCCGACGACCGGCACGCCGAGGTCGCTCGCGGCCTTGAGTTGATCGCCGGCGACGTTGCCGAGACCGCCGGCGTAGATCGGCAGCGCCTCGCTGAGCATGAATTCCATGCTGAAATAAGCGATGCGCGCGAGCGGTGCTTGTGGATGGCTGCGCTGAAACCAACCCGGTGCCTGCGCGAGCGCCCGCTGGGTTGCGACGAAGCGTTCGGCCTTGCCGCGAAACTCCGCATCCGTCCACATCGCGGCGATGCGCTGCGGCGATACGCTCTGCAGCACGACCCAGGGGTTGTGCGTGCGCTCCCACAACCGCGGTTCGAGCTGCCTCCACAATTCGTCGCTGGCATGACTCCAGGACCAGCGCAGGTCGAGCGCGAGGGGCCGCAGCAGCGCCTCCCCGTTCCGGCCTTGCGTTGCAGCCGTCGATTCCTCCATCTCTCCTCAGCCTGGATTCCAGCGTGCGTCGCCGATCGCCATTCTCGCGCGTCTGCACCGTGCGCCGGGTCGTGGATTCCGCGTATGCGGCCGTTCCCGGGCCGCTGCCGGGATGAGCCTATACTGCCTCGATGCGCAGCGACATGTCCCCGCGAAAGCCCACCCTCAGCGCCGCCCAACGGCAATCCCTCGACGAGTATTGGCGGGCGTCGCTGTACCTGTGCGCCGGCATGCTCTATCTGCGCGACAACCCGCTGCTCAAGGAGCCGTTGCGCATCGAGCACATCAAGCAGCGTCTGCTCGGGCATTGGGGGAGCGATCCCGGTCAGACCTTGGTGTGGACGCATCTGAACCGGCTGATCGTGGCGCGCGACCTGGATGTGCTGTTCATATCGGGTCCCGGTCATGGCGCCCCGTCGGTGCTGGCCCACGCGTGGCTGGAGGGCACCTATGGCGAGGTGTACCCCGACAAGGGGCAAAGCGAAGCCGGATTGCGGCGCTTCCTCGGGCAGTTCTCCTTCCCCGGCGGCATCGGCAGCCATTGCACGCCCGAGACCCCGGGCTCGCTGCACGAAGGCGGCGAACTCGGCTACAGCCTTGCGCACGCGTTCGGCGCGGCGTTCGATCACCCGGATCTCATCGTCGCGTGCGTGATCGGGGATGGCGAGGCGGAAACCGGACCGTTGGCGACCTCCTGGCACGGCAATAAATTCCTCGATCCGGTACGCGATGGAGCGGTATTGCCGATCCTGCATTTGAACGGCTACAAGATCGCGAATCCGACCGTGCTCGCGCGCATCGATCACGCGCAGCTCGATCAACTGATGCGCGGCCATGGGTACCGGCCGTATCTCGTCGAGGGTGACGATCCGGCGGCGGTGCATGAAGTGCTGGCGAGCACGCTCGACCTCGTGGTCGACGACATCCAGCGCATCCAGCAACGCGCGCGTACCCACGGCGTGGACGGCCTGCCCGAATGGCCGATGATCGTGCTGCGCACGCCGAAGGGCTGGACCGGACCGAAGGAAGTCGACGGGCACAAGGTCGAGGGATTCTGGCGCGCACACCAGATCCCGATCGACCCGCACGGCAACCCGGCTCACCTGAGCCAGATGGAGGCTTGGCTGCGGAGCTACCATCCAGAACGCTTGTTCACCGCGGATGGCCGGTTGATCCCCGAACTGGCGCAACTCGCGCCGAGGTCGACCCGCCGGATGAGCGCCAATCCGGTCGCCAACGGCGGGCTGCTGCGCAAGGCGCTGGTACGACCCGACTTTCGCAATTATGCGGTCGAGGTCTCGGCGCCGGGACGGCTCCTCGCCGAGACCACGCGGCCGCTAGGCCGCTTGCTGCGCGATGTGCTGCGCGCGAACCCGCGGAATTTTCGGTTCTTCTGTCCGGACGAGACGGCCTCGAACCGCCTGGACGACGTCTATCAGGCGAGCGGCAAGCCGTGGATGGCCGCGATCCTGCCCGAAGATGCCGACGGTTCGCAGCTGCGGCGGCACGGCCGCGTGATGGAGGTGCTGTCCGAACACACGCTCGAGGGATGGCTGGAGGGCTACCTGCTCTCCGGCCGCCATGGGCTGTTCGCCTCCTACGAGGCATTCATCCACGTGATCGACTCGATGTTCAATCAGCACGCGAAGTGGTTGGAGAAGTCCCTGGACGTTCCGTGGCGTGCGCCGGTCTCGGCGTTGAACATCCTGCTGACGTCCACCGTATGGCGGCAGGACCACAACGGCTTTTCGCACCAGGATCCGGGCTTCCTCGATCTGGTCACCAACAAGAGTCCGCGGGTGACGCGCATCTACCTGCCGCCGGACGCGAACTGCCTGCTCGCGGTTGCGGACCATTGCTTGGACAGCACCGACAAGATCAACGTCGTGGTCGCCGACAAGCAGAATCACCTCCAGTACCTGGATATCGACGAGGCCGTCCGGCACTGCACCAAGGGCGTCGGTATCTGGGACTGGGCGAGCAACGACGCGGGCGCCGAACCGGATCTCGTGATGGCCTGTGCCGGCGACGTGCCGACGATGGAAGCGCTCGCCGCAACCGCGTTGCTGCGCGAGCAGTTCCCGGCGCTCAAACTGCGCTTCATCAACGTCGTGGACCTGTTCCGTCTGGTGCCCACGACCGAGCACGAGCACGGCCTATCGGACGCGGACTTCGACAGCCTGTTCACGCGCGACCGGCCGGTGATCTTCAACTTTCACGGGTACCCGTGGTTGATTCACAAGCTCGTGTACCGCCGCCACAACAGCCGTCAATTCCACGTGCGCGGTTACAAGGAGAACGGCAACATCAATACGCCGATGGATCTGGCGATCCGCAATCAGATCGACCGGTTCGACCTGGTGATCGACGCGATCGATCGGGTCCCCGCGCTGCGTGCCGCGGGTGCGCACGTGAAGGAAAAGATGAAGGATGCCATCCTCGACTGCCAGCGCCATGCGGCGACCGAGGGTGTGGATTCGCCGGCTTTCACCGACTGGCGGTGGAATCCACCCGCGTAGTGCGTCACTGCGCGCCGGATTCGGGTGCCGGGTCCGCAGACTCCGTGATCAGGGCGTCGCCCGCCGCGTCGCCGACCGCCTCGCCATCCGGACCCGTCCGCTCCGTTCGGCGCTGCTGCTTCTGCTGTTGGCGCGTTTTCTTGACCTCTTCCCGCTGGCGTTTGGCCTGCCGGTAATTGCGTTTGTTCAAAGATTGTCCCCGGTATTGCGCCCCGCTGATATCCGCATGCGCTTTGCAACGCACTTTACTCCACTCCGTCGCTCGCCGCGCGGAGCGTGGCGCCGCCGGCCCGCCGAAACTCGCCGGGTGGCAGCGCGAAGCGTGCTATGATCATGCGCAGATCGTTGACGTCCCTGTGCTGACCAACCCTCCTCGAGGCGTCATGGAGTCGGACCGAGCCACCCGCGATCAGGTGACAGGACTAAGGTTTGTTGGCTCGTGAGACGATCTCACCCTGACTTTACTGCGGTGCCTGCCGGTAACAGCGGCCCGGCGACGAAGAACCCCTTCCGGTGAGGCTGCAGAAGTCAAATAGGAATTTCATTTTATGGCCAGCATTTACGTCGGAAATCTTCCCTTCACCACCACCGATTCGGAACTTCGCACGCTGTTTTCACAGCATGGCGCGGTGGAGTCGGTTTCGCTGCCCGCGGATCGCGAGACGGGCCGTCCGCGAGGCTTCGCCTTCGTGGAAATGACCCAAGACGATGCCGCTCGCGCGATCCAGAACCTCAATGGCCAGGACCTCGGCGGCCGTACGCTGCGGGTCAACGCGGCGGAGGACAAGCGCACGGGTGGCGCTCGTGACGGAGGCGGCCGACGTTTCTAAGGCAAAGCCAACACGCGGGGGAAGGCGGCAT
>JAKBCG010000341.1 GCA_021808035.1 Pseudomonadota bacterium | reverse complement strand
GTATGTGCACGAACTGGTCGCGCCGTCGGGGTTCGCGGCGGCGGTCTGCACGCCGATCGTCGAGCCCTGGATCAAGCGACGGACATTGTCGCCCCGCGGAACGCTCCGGTGGACGTGAAGCCCGCCGCATACCGCCGGATCGCGGCACTCGCGGGTCCGCTGGTCCTGAGCGGTGCGATCGAAGCGTCGTTCAGCCTGACCGATACCTGGTTCGTCGGGCGCTTGTCGACCACCGCGACCGCCGCGCTTGCATCGGTCGCGTGGCTCGATTATTGCGGGGTATTGTTCTTCGGCGGACTGGCGTTGGCCGTGCAGACGCGCGCGGCGCAGGCGCATGGCGCCGGTCGACGGGCTGCTGCATCGCGCGCCGCGTGGTCCGGCATCTTCGCCTGTTTGATCTCGATCCCGGCGTTCGTGTTGCTCGGCTTCCTCGCGAAGCCGGTGCTGATCGCCGCCGGCATCGATCCAGGAATTCGCGCGCTGGCGCTGCGCTACTGGTGGCCGCGATTCGCGGTCGCGGGTCCGATGACGGTGCTCGCGATGTCGGTGAGTTCGTTCTTCAGCGCGATCGGTCAGACCCGGCGAACCCTCGTGATCGCGGTCGCGATGACGGCGAGCAACGCGCTGTTCAACCAGTTGTATATGTTCCACTGGCGGCTCGGCATCGCCGGATCCGGTCTCGCGACGGCTTCGGCCGCCGGGGTTGGGTTGATCGTCGGTGCGGTGTTCCTGCTGTCGACGCCGATGCGCCGCGCGTTCCGACCGCATCTGACCTGGCGCCGGCCGCAACTGCGGTTGCAGTTCGCACTCGGACTGCCGATCGGCTTGGGACTCGCGGTGGACATGCTCGCTTTCGCCGCGATGCAGTTGATGGCGGTCCATCTCGGCGCGGAGGCGGGCGCCGCGATGCAGATCGTCACCGCGATGATCGCGGTGCCGTACGTGGTCGGGTCCGGGATCTCCCAGGCTGGAACGACCCTGGTCGCGCAGGCCTACGGCCGAGGGTGCATGTCCGAGGCGCTCGCGGTCGGCGGTGCGGTCGTTCGTCTCGCGATCGCGGCGATGGCGATGCTCGGCTTGACGGTGTCGATCGCGATGCCGTGGATCGCACCCCGGTTCGTGAGCGGGGCGGATCCCGATTCGGCGGCGGTGTGCGCGCTCTGCGTCCAGCTGGTCGGACCCGCGATGCTGTTTCAAGTGTGCGACGGTTGGAAGCTCGCGTCGAACTGCTGCCTGATCGGCGTCGCGGACGTCCGGGTTCCCGCGATTCTCGCGACCTCGCTCGCGTGGCTGCTGTGGGTACCCGCGGCCGACATCCTGATCTTCGGCGCCCGGAACGGCTGGATCCATGGACCGCCGCAGTTCGGCCTGGGCGCGGTCGGCGGTTGGTGGGCCTCGACGCTGTATTCGATCGCGATGGGCGCTTTGCTCTACCGGCGGTGGCGTCGCGCAGCCTGGCAGCGAGACGCCACCGCCTTGGAGCCTCAGTTCGCCGGCTCCGTGCCGGTGAAGTAACTGAGCACGTACGCCTTCAACGTGCCGTCGGCCTGCGGAACGCCATAGACCCTCACCTTCGTACCCGCGGAGAGCGCGTTGGTGAGCGTCGCGAGTCCGGTGCTCGTCGTGACGTCGACCGGACTCACGGTGACGATCCCGTTGGTGCGGTCGATCTGGTACACCAGCGTCGCGGAGCCCGCGCTCGTGTCGACGTCGATCGTCGCGGCGGTCACCCCGCCGGCGACCGTCATCGTGAACTGGCCGTTCACGAGGCCGTTCGCCACCTGGCCGAGCGGCAGGCGGGACGGCAGCAGCACCGCCGTTCTTGCCGACCAGCCGTCCGGGTTCGCCGGGTCGTTCCACACCGCGTCGCTCACGCCGCGAGCGATCACCGTGCCGACGGTGCCGCCGAAGTCGACGCTGCCGCCGGTTGCGGCCACGAAGTCGCCGATCGCGCTCGCGCCACTGTCGAGCACCGCCGGATAGGCGAAATTCCACCATTTGAACCCGTCGATCGCATTGCCGTTCGCGTCCGAGCCGTTCGCGGTCGTCGGCGAGATGAAGTCGATCGGAAAGGCGTAATCGTCGGTCGTGGTCGAGAAGGTGTGCGTGTAGGTGAAGCCGGTCGCGCTCGAGCCCGAGATCGCGCCGCCATAGGCGGCCGTCTCGATGTCGATCGACTGTGCGACCAGCGGCGTCGCCAGCGGATCGACCGCGCTCACGTGTACCTTGAAGCCGCGCACCAGGTCGTGGTTCGCCAGGAACGCGGTTCCGGTCGCGATCGGCGTTGCGTCGGCGGCCGGATTCCAGGGCTGGCGGAAGAAGAACTGGGTGTTCGCGTCGACCTGCACGGGAATCCCGACGCCGGATCCGTTCTGGATCGTGACGACATCGGTGCCGGGATCGACGTGCAACACGTGGCCTTCCGGGCTCAACCAGACGCTGTCGAACTGGCTGCTCTCCCAGATGCGGACGGCGACCAGGCTGCCGTTCTGCTGATAGCGCGCCGTCACGCGCACCTGGGCGCCCATCAGTGAAGTGAGCGTGGAGAAATCCTTGACGACGGTGTGCGTCCCGGTGTCGACGTCGTACACGATCGTGCCATCGGTCGCGTCGGCGAGGATCGTCAACGGCTGCGTCGTCGTCACCGCGGTCTCGGGGTTCGCGATCGGCTCGGTCGGATACTCGCGGTCGATCGTGATGGAGCCGTAGTCGCTCGCGACCGCGGTCACGTCGCCGTACATCTGCCGCAACACCAGTCGGCGCAGGTCGTTCAACGGCCGGCGGCGGATCGGACCGCTGAAGTTCACCGCCCATATCGTCGCGCCGGTCCCGGCCGCGACGTGCTGCACGATGAACGCGGGATTGGCGAGATCGAACTCGAGGTCCAACGCATCGCCCTGGCTCGCGGTCACGGCCAACGGTGTGTCGAACGCGACGTTCGCGACGACGGTCGCGTTCGGCGCGGCTCCCTCCACGTGCTGGACCTCGATCTCGCTGGGCGGAATCGACG
>JAKBCG010000016.1 GCA_021808035.1 Pseudomonadota bacterium | reverse complement strand
CGCCGATCGCGTGGCCCCAGACGCCTTTCTTGACGTTGACCTCGCCGAACACGTGGTGCAGCAGCACGTACGCGGAGCCGGGGGTGTAGGGGCTCGCGTAGTTGCCGACGATGCCGTCGAAGCCGTAGGCCGCCTTGATCGGCGCGCTCTCGAACCACCCGTCGAGGTAGTCACCCGCGGATTTCACGAACAGCTCGAGCAGCTCCCTGCGCAGCGGCATCGGCAGCCGCGACATGCGCCTGCCGACGCGGGCGCCGCTCAGCATCTGCGGGAGCGCGGCGAACCAGCCCCGATCGGTGACGTTCGGCGGCGTCTCCAACACGACGCTGCGCAGCACGTCGGCGATCGCGTCGAGCCGCTCGGCGTACGCATCCAGACGCGCCGCGTCGCGCGGCGAGAATTTCGCGACCTCCTCGGCCGTGCGCCCGCCGCCGACCTTGAGGTAGCCCTCATCGCCGAGCGGAAGGAAGTTCGAGATCCGCCGCTCGACGATCCGCAAGCCGTGATCGGCGAGCTCGAGATCGCGGATCACCTTCGGATTCAGCAGCGAAACGGTGTACGCCGCGACCGAATTGCGAAAGCCCGGCAGGAATTCCTCGGTGACCGCCGCACCGCCGACCACCTCGCGGCGCTCGAGCACCGCGACCCGCAGCCCCGCCGCACCCAGATACGCGGCACAGACCAGACCGTTGTGGCCGCCCCCGATCACCACGACGTCGAACGCATCGGATTCGCTCATGTTTCCCATTTCCTCAGGACCGCCGCTTCCGCGGCTGCAACAATTGGGGCAGCGCTCCGCCGCACAGCGCGTCCACCCAGCTTTCACAGAGCATCACCGCTTCGGTGGGCCGGAACGTCCCCGGACTCAGGCACAGCTCGATCCACAGGCCGTCGAGCAGCGCCGACAGCGCGATCGCGGCGGGCCGCGCGCGCACGCGCATTCCACGGGAGCGGCCGACCGCCTGCAGCAGTCTCCCGAGGATCGACCGGTAGCGACGATAGGTTCGGTCGTGAACCGCGCGCATCGAGGGCGCACGCATCACCATGCTCCAGAACACCAGCCAGACGTTCAGTATCCGCGGTTCGAGAATCGACGGCGCGAACGACGCGCGAATCAAGGCGCTCAAGCGCTCGCGCGGCGACCCGCCGTGGTCGGCGGACTCCCGGTACAGCGTCTCTTGCAGCTCGGTCGCAAGCGACTCGTAGGCCGCGGCGATCAGCCGCGCCCTGCTGCGGAAGTGATGATGGATCAGGCCGCTCGACACGCCGGCGATCGCACTGATCCGGCGGATGGACGCCCCTTCGCGGCCATGGCGCTCGAGGCTGCGCAAGGTGGCGTCGATCAACGCGCGGCGCCGCGCGGCGGCGCTCTGACGCCGGAATTTCGGCGTGCTACCGGCCATGGTGCAGCGGGAAGTCGCGCACGTATGGCGTCGCCGCCGGTTCGGCGTCGAGCTCGCGCGCGTACCGGTGCCCTGAATGCACCGCGTGCACGATCGCTCCGGGCGCCAGCGCATCGCCGATCCGGGCAACCGAACGGATGCCGGCGCGGTCGAACTCCGCGCTCCGGGCGAGCAGGTCCCGATACAACTCGTCGCGCGGCTCGCGCACGCCGACGATCACGAGCGAGCGGCAGCGGAGCCGGACCTCCGCGTTGGTGAACACGTCCGCGAGCGCGATCTCCTCGCCGTCGAATCCGGCGACCCGGCGCAACGTGTGGATCGCGACGCCGGCGGATCCGAGCGCACGATGGACGAGCGGCAGCTCGTTGGTCATGAACGTCCACGCGGACGCGCTGCCCGCGATCGTCACGTAATGAGTCTCGATCCCCGACCGCGCGAGCCGTTCGGCGATCGCTCCGCCGAGGTAATAATTGTCGAAATCGAACACGACGGTCGGTCCCTCGGGCGTCGCGCCGGCGGCGATGTCGTCCGGCGTATACACGCGGGGCGCGTCGAACGGCTCGGTCGGGAACTCGATCGTCGCGTACAGCATCCGCGTCCAGCGCGCGCCGGTCGCGACGACCACGTGCGCGTGTTCCGATCCGAGCACGTCGTCGACGGTCAGCGCGCTGCCGGGGAACAGGCTCACATTCGCGCGGTCGCCGAGCTGTCCGAGGCGCCAATCGACCACCCGGCCCCAGGTCGCGAGACCCGGCAGGCGGGTCTCGAAGCGCAGCCGGCCGCCGAATTCGGCGGCCGCATCCGCGATCGTCACCCGATAGCCCCGGCGCGCGAGCGTGACCGCGCATTCTAGGCCGGACGGACCGCCGCCGACCACGAGGACCGCGCTGTCGCTCGCCGCCGGCTCGACGCGTTCCGGATGCCACCCGCGCCGCCATTCCTCGCCCGCGGTCGGGTTCTGCGTGCACCGCACCGGCACGCCGTCGTGCCAGCTCGAGATGCAGATGTTGCAGCCGATGCATTCGCGGATCTCGTGCTCACGCCCCTCGTCGATCTTGCGGGGCAGGAACGGATCCGCGATCGACGGCCGAGCGCCGCCGATCAGGTCGAGTACGCCGCGGCGAATCTGCGAGACCATGAAGTCGGGCGAGGTGAAGCGGCCGACGCCGACGACCGGCTTCTTCGTGACCTTCTTCACGAAGTCGATCACGGGCTCGTGGCTTCCCTCCGGCGCGAATCGCGACGGCGCGCAGTCGGTCGGGCTCGAATCCATCTTCACGTCCCACAGATCTGGAACGTCCGCGAGCGCTTCGACGACCTCGTGCGCTTCCGAAGGCGCGTGCGTGCCCGGCTTCGCGCGCAGCTCCTCGAGGCTGATCCGCAGCGCGACCGCGCATCGGTCGCCGACCGCGTCGCGGGTGACCTCGAGCATCTCGCGGACCAGGCGCGTCCGGTTCGCGACCGACCCCCCGTACTCGTCGCTGCGCCGGTTGTACTCCGGCAGCAGGAACTCGTAGGGCAGGTAGCCCATGCCGGCGTAGACGTAGACGATGTCGAAGCCCGCGGCGACCGCCCGCGTCGCGGCATCGGCCTGCCAGCGCAGCAGCTCGCGGATGTCGGTCCGATCCATCGCCCGTGGGCGAAGATTCCCCATGAAACCGAGGTGCGTGGAGAGCCACGGCATCCCCGAAGGTGACAGCGGCGCGATCCGGCTGGTGCGGTTCATCGTGATCGCGCCGCCGTGCCACAGCTCGACGCCGGCCAGCGAGCCGTGCCGGTGCACCGCCTCGGTCATCACCGCGTGCGCGCGCACGTCCGCGTCGTCCCAGAGCGACGCGAACGGCAAGGGCGAATCCTCGGAGCTCGGGTGGATCGACACGGCGCCGGTGCACACGACGCCCCAACCGCCCTCCGCCTTGGTCTCGCGGAACTTCGCCCGCACGTGCGGCAGCGCATTGGTCATCCCGCTCGCGTGCGGGACCTGATAGAAGCGGTTCGGCGCGGTGACCGGGCCGATCCGGACGGGCTCGAACAGGACGTCGAAGCGTGGGTTGCGCGGCATGCAGGACGAACCTCGAGGTGCCCGCTCCCGGCGCCGACCGCCGTGGTCCGTCGGACGGTCGCAGCCTAATTGATCGATCGTCCAGTAGCAAGACCGACGGTCCTCGGTCCGCGCGGCCACCGGCCGGCGCCGCCGCTCCACGTATGCCTATAATCGGGCGCCCCCTTCCCATGAGCGGCCACGGCACCGACCCACGTGACGACGACATCGCCTGAAATCCACGCGCCGCGGCCGATGGCGCTGCGCATCGCGCCGCCGCTCGCGGGCACCGGCCTGACCATGATCGGCGCCGGCCTGCTCGGCGCGCTGCTGCCGCTGCGCTACTCGGCGGCCGGCATGTCGGCGGCGACGATCGGGCTGCTGGGCAGCGCCGAAGGCCTCGGCTTCCTGGTCGGCTGCCTGCACGCGCACCGGATCATCGCGCCGGTCGGATCGGAGCGGGCCTACGCGACGTTCGCCGGTTTGAAGTCGGTCGCGATCCTCGGCTTGTTCTTCGCCGGCGGCGCACCGGCGATCGCCGTGCTGCGCTTCTTGATCGGACTGAACGCCGCCGGGCTCTCGGTCGTCGTCGAGAGCTGGCTGAACGCCCTGTCGTCGAACGAGCAACGGGGACGAATCCTCACGGTCTACGTGCTGGTGTACGGTCTTTGCTTCGGGCTCGGTGAACTCCTGGGGCGCGACCTGGATGCGAGCGGCCCGCAGTTCCTGATGATCGCGGGGATCGTGACGACGCTCGCGGTGGTGCCGATGGCGGCGATCGAGGTGCGGGCGCCGGCGCGGCCGCATCGGGTGCAGCTGCAGATCGCGAAGGCCGTGCGCACGTCGCCGGTCAGCGTCCTCGCGTGCCTGTTGAACGGACTGGTGTTGACCGCGTTCACGACGGCGGGTCCGCTGTTCGGCAAGCGGCTCGGCCTCGACCAGGCGCGCATCGTGGTGCTGATGGCCAGCTTTTCGATGGGCAGTTTGCTGTTGCAATGGCCCATCGGTTATCTCTCGGACCGCGTCGACCGCCTGTACGCGCTGATCGGGCTCGGTGCCGCGATACTCGGCGTCGCCGGCGTGCTCGTCGGGGTGAGCGGTCGCACGCCGTTCGTGGTGCTCGCGATCCTGCTCGCGGTGTTCGGGGGTCTCGGCGAGAGTCTCTATGCAGTCGGCGTCGCACACGCGAACGATCGCGCTCCGTCCAGCGACTACATCGCGCTGTCGTCGACGCTGTTGTTCGTCTGGGCGCTCGGTGCGGCGATCGGACCGACGACCGGGACGGTCGTGGTCGAATTGAGACGGCCGGGGGCATTCTTCGGCTACGTGCTCGGCCTGACCGCGCTGTTCACCGCGTTCGCGCTGTGGCGGCTGGTGAGGCGGCGGGCGGCGCCGGTCGATCAGGACCGCGAGGAGTTCCTCACCTATCCGCAGACGTCGCCGGAGATCTACGCGTGGATTCCCTACCATCGCGGCAGCCCGGACGGCGGGCCGGCAGAGCCGGTCGATGCGGGCGACGGTCCGGCCGACCCGCCCCCCTGAGGGCCCGGCGGTCCGGGATCCCGGGGGGGAGGGCGATCGGCCGCGATCGGATGCCGATCAGCGCAGCGGCCGGCACTCGACGTCGAGCGCACGGGCGACCGCGTCGTGCGTGATGTGCCCCGCGTACACGTTCAAGCCCTGCGCGAGCCCGCGGTCGCGCCCGAGCGCCTCGCGCCACCCGGAGTCCGCGATCGCCTTCACGTACGGGAGCGTCGCGTTGGTCAGTGCGAAGGTCGAGGTGCGCGGCACCGCGCCCGGCATGTTGGTCACGCAGTAGTGGATCACGCCGTCCTCGATGAAGGTCGGTTCCGCGTGCGTGGTCGGCCGGCTCGTCTCGAAGCAGCCGCCCTGGTCGATCGCGATGTCGACGAGCACGGCGCCGGTCTTCATCGCCCTCACCATCTCGCGCGTGACCAGTTTCGGCGCCGCCGCGCCCGCGATCAGCACCGCGCCGATCACGAGGTCCGCGTCACGGACGAGCTCCTCGATCGCGTGAGCGGTCGAGTACTGGGTCTTCAACTGGTTGCCGAAGATCGCCGACAGTTCGCGCAGCCGCTTCACGGACCGGTCGATCACGGTGACGTCCGCGCGCAGTCCGACGGCCATCTCGGCCGCGTGCGTACCGGAGACTCCGCCGCCGAGGATCACGACCTTCGCCGGCGCGACGCCGGGAACCCCGCCGAGCAGCACGCCGAAGCCGCCGTTCGCCTTCTGCAGGCAGGTGGCGCCGACCTGCACCGACATCCGTCCCGCGACCTCGCTCATCGGTGTCAGCAGCGGCAGTGAGCCGTCCTGCGCCGTCACGGTCTCGTAGGCGATCGCGGTGGTGCCGGACTTCATCAGCGCGAGCGCCTGCTCGCGATCCGCCGCGAGGTGCAGGTAGGTGAACAAGGTCTGGTCCGCCCGGAGCATCCGGCACTCCGACAGTTGCGGCTCCTTGACCTTGACGACCAGCTCCGCATCCGCGAAGACCTTCGCGGCGTCCGGTGCGATGGTCGCGCCGGCGGCGCGGTAATGCGAGTCGTCGAAGCCGATGCCGGCGCCCGCGCCGGTCTCGACCATGACCGCGTGCCCCGCGCGCACGAGTTCCGAGACGCCGGCCGGTACGAGTCCGACACGGTATTCGTGGACCTTGATCTCTTTGGGTACACCGATTTTCATGGATGCCGCTCCCCCGAAAGGTCGATGAATTCGCAAAAAAGCCGCGCGTAGCTTACGGATCCGCGAAGCGGAGAATCTGCGAAATCGGCGCCGATGACGGCTCGTCGCGGTGGAAAATTCGACTAAAGTGTAAAATTCTGAAATAAAATGCGAACCATGAAGCTCGACCGCTATGACCGCGCGATCCTCCGTGCACTCCAGTTGGACGGCCGGGTCACCAACAACCGGCTCGCCGAATCCGTGAACCTGTCCGAGTCCGCGTGCCTGCGTCGCGTACGGGCCCTCGAGGAGGCGGGGTTCATCGAGGGCTACACGGCGCTGATCAATCAGCAAAGGGCCGGGTGTCCATTGAACGTCTTCGTGAACATCACGCTCGAGCGCCAGGAACAGGCGCAGCTGCGCGCGTTCGAGGACGCGGTGCGCCGGGTGCCCGAAGTCATGGAGTGCTATCTGATGTCCGGCGAGTACGATTACCTGCTGCGGGTCGTGCTGGCCGATACCGCCGACTTCGAGCGCCTCCACAGCCAGCATCTCACGCGCCTGCCGAACGTCGCGCGCGTGCATTCCTCGTTCGCGCTCCGCACCGTGCAGAAATCGCGGGAGCTGCCGGTTCGATGAGCGTCGTGCGACGCGTGAGCGACCCTGCGGCCGCGGCTCAGCGGGACGGCAGCCGGGAACCGAGCTCGCGCGCGAGCAGCCGCCGCCAGCGGCGCTCTTGGCGCGTCGCCGGCTTGCCGAGTCCCATCCGCTCGAGGCAGGGTTCGATGCGCGCCGGGATGCGCCGCGGTGTGAGACTCACGAGGAGCGCGCGCGCCTTTCCGCCGACCCCGGCGGTGCGCCGGGCGAGCGCGCCGAGGGCCTCGGCGAGCACGACCTCCTCTCCGGTCAAGTCGGTCCCGAACGGGAAATCCGAGAACAGACCGCGCGCGCGCGGCAGCAGGAACGTCTCCTCGAGCGCACGCGGCGTGTTGTTGCGGTGCACCTCCGGGATCCGGTAGTCGCGCGAGATCTTCCCGGCGGACTGCGCTTCGCGCAGGAGCGATTCCTGGAACCGCGAATCGGCGACGTTGAGCATCGCGGCGATCACGTCCTCGTCCGAGCGGCCGCGCAGGTCGGCGACGCCGTACTCGGTCACGACGATGTCGCGAAGATGGCGCGGAATCGTCACGTGGCCGTAGTTCCAGACGACGTTCGAGGTCACGCGGCCGGCGTGGGTGCGCGTGCTGCGCACCGTGATGATCGAGCGCGCATCGGGCAGCGCGTGCGCCATCGCGACGAAGTTGTACTGCCCGCCGACGCCGCTCACCACGCGTCCGTCCGCGAGTCCGTCCGAGACGGCGGCGCCGAGCAGCGTCGCGATCATCGCGGTGTTCACGAACCGCCCGCGGGAGCGTTGCGCGACCTTGAGCGCCCAGTCCTCGTCGTCGATCCGGTTGGTGAACTCGACGCCGCACATCGCAAACCGGCGTCGTTCGTCCTCCGGCAGTTCGCGCAATGCCGCATAGAAACCCCGCGAGCCGAGAAAGAACGCGGCGTGCGACAGCACGCCACCGCGCAGCCGGCGTCCGCAGCAGCTCGCGACCATCCGTTCGACGCAGCGCCGGTCGTCGAGGCGCGGGTCGACTTCGTCGCCGTCGGGGCCGAGCAGCTTCCCGCCGACGTAGCGGCAGTCGGCGCGGAACACGCCGAACTCCTGCAGCACGCCGAAGTCGGGCATCGACAGCGGGTTCGTGAAGCCCGCGCCCGGCAGCGTCCGCAGGAAGTCGGCGTCCACCGATTCCCCGGCCGTGCCTGCGGCGAGCAGCCGCTGCAGGCGTGGCTCGTCGTACACGCGCCGGCGCAGGATTCCGGCACGGTAGAGCTCGAGGAAGCCGTCGACGAACATCTCGGTGCAGGCGTACAGCCCCGCCTCGAACGGCGCGTCGCCGCCGATCGCGGCCGGCGCGGGGCCGAAGCGCTCCGGCGCACGAAGCGACCGGAGGATCTCGAGGAACTCCCCGTTCCGCTGGTGGCGCAGCTGCAGTGCGTAGACGACGGCGTCGCCGATCTCGCCGATTCCGAGCTGCAGCGTGCCCGCGTCGCGGACGAGTCGCGCGGCGTGCAGCCCGATCGCGTAGTCGACGGTGGACAGCCGCGGGTTCGGCGGCGAAAACAAGTCGGTGTCGTACCGCGGGTGTTCCACCAGGTAGTCGAACTGCCCGGCGCCGATCACGGCCGGACCGAACATGAACGGCATCTGCCGGCTCGGCGCGCCGATCACGACGAGCGCGCCGGCCTCACGCTGCGCCGACAGGCGCCGCAGCAGCTCGAGCGTGAGGTCCGGATTCGATCCGAGGCTGTATTCCGCGCCCCCGGCGACCGACCGCTTCGCGATCACCTGGGCGATCACATTCACGCCGCGATGCGCGAGATCGCGGGCGACGTGGGTGTAATTGCTGCTGACGTAGTGCCGTTGCGAGTGCGTCGAATCGAGGAAAGCGCCCGGGTCGAGGAAGAACTCGACGATCTCGACGTTCTCCGGGACGGTGCCCGCATGAAGGTCGGCGACGTAGTCGAGCGGCACGAAGTCGCCGAACACCCGTTGCACGAGCGGTGCGAGGAAGCGGCGTTCGAGCTCGCTCCGCGGACGCGGCACCTCGAGGCTCAGCGCGGTGAATATCCGCAGCCGGATCGAACGATCACGGCGGGCGCGCCGGTAGAACTCGTTCGCGATCGCGTGCGGTTTGCCGATGCCGAGCGGGAGCGCCAGACCGACGTCGGGGCCGATGCGCGCGAGGGTCGCTTCGACGCACTCGGCGACGTCGTCGAACGGGCGTGGGCGGCGGTCCATGGATCAGCGGGCCCGTCGCGGCGCGGTCTCGCACGCGATGCTCATGGCGCCGATGAATCGCTGATCGACATGCGGCCCCTCCGCGCGCAAGCTCCCGTGACGCCTAGTCTAGCAACTCCGGCCGCCCGTCGATCCGGCGCCGTCGCCCGGCGGCGCGCGGCCGCCGCCTCACTCCGTACGCAGGATCCGCAGCGGCGTGCCCTCCGGCGCGGCGAATCGCAGCCCCGCGATCTCCCCGCCGACGGTGTCCGGGCTCACCGCGCAGCCGCGGTCCGTCAGCGCGGCCGCGACCCGCCCGAGGTCGTCGGACTCGAAGATCACGGTGGGTCGAGGGATGCGCCCGGGATCGTACAGCCCGATCGTCAGCGTGTCGCTCGTGCAGATCGTGCAGGGTCCGAGCGGACCGTCCTCGTCGAGGGCGACGAATCCGAGCCGTTCCCAATGCGCCCGCGACGCGCCGAGGTCGATCGCCGGCAGCGCGATCTCGCGGAAATAGCCGCAGGCGACGCACTGCCCGGACGGCGTGGGCGAGGGCGAAAAGGTCCGTGCCTCGACGAGCCGGACCGGATTGCCGCCCGGATCGCGCCAACCGATCTCGTTGAACACGTCCGTGCCGAGCCGCCGCAGCTCGAGCGTCAGGCCGAGATCCTCGTACCGATCGAGATGCGCGACCAGGTCGGGGCGCACGAAGCACAGGGTCGGTTCGAGATCCGCGAGGCCGTGCATCCCGATGCACAGCCGGCCGTCCGTGGCCACGGCGTACGGATGGCGGCGGGTCTCGCCCACCTCGGCGAGGGAGAAGCCGAGGCCCGCGTAGAATTCACTCGCCGCTCGCGGATCCGGCGCCGGCACCGACAGCTCGAGGAATCTCAGGTGATCCCGCCCACGCACAAGTACTTGATCTCGGTGAAGTCGAGGATCCCGTACTTCGATCCTTCGCGCCCGGTGCCCGACTCCTTGACGCCGCCGAACGGCGCGACCTCGGTCGAGATCAGGCCCGTGTTCAGGCCGACGATTCCGTACTCCAGCGCTTCCGACACGCGCCAGCTGCGGCCGAGGTCGCGCGTGTAGAGATACGCGGCGAGGCCGAATTCCGTGTCGTTCGCCATCGCGATCGCCTCGGCTTCGGTCTTGAACCTGAACAGCGGTGCGACCGGCCCGAAGGTCTCTTCGCGCGCAACCGCCATCGCGGGCGTGACGTCGGTGAGCACGGTCGGCTCGAAGAAGGTCCCGCCGAGCGCGTGGCGGTGTCCGCCCGCAACGATCTTCGCGCCCTTCGAAACCGCATCCGCAACGTGCTCCTCGACCTTGGCGAGCGCCTTCGAGTCGATCAGCGGACCCTGGTCGGTCGCCCCGGCCAGGCCGTCACCGATCCGCAGGCCCGCCACGGCGTCGCCGAGCCGGCGCGCGAACTCGTCGTACACCCCCGCTTGCACCAGCAAGCGGTTCGCGCACACGCAGGTCTGCCCGGTGTTGCGGTACTTGCTCGTGATCGCGCCCTGCACGGCGGCGTCGAGGTCGGCGTCGTCGAACACGATGAACGGCGCGTTGCCGCCGAGTTCCATCGACACCTTCTTCATCGTGCCGGCGCACTGCGCCATCAATTTCTTGCCGACCTCGGTCGATCCGGTGAACGTCAGCTTGCGCACCAGCGGGTTGGAGGTCATCTCGCCGCCGATCTGCGTCGCGGAGCCGGTGAGCACGTTGAATACGCCCTTGGGGATGCCGGCCCGGTCGGCGAGCTCCGCGAGCGCGAGCGCCGAGAACGGCGTCTGCGTCGCGGGCTTGCACACGAAGGTGCAGCCGGCGGCGAGCGCCGGGCCCGCCTTGCGGGTGATCATCGCCGCCGGAAAATTCCACGGTGTGATCGCGGCGACCACGCCGACCGGCTGGCGCAGCACCAGGATGCGCTTGTCCGGCTGGTGGGTCGGGATCA
Source organism: Pseudomonadota bacterium (assembly GCA_021808035.1). Lineage (GTDB taxonomy): Bacteria > Pseudomonadota > Gammaproteobacteria > Steroidobacterales > Steroidobacteraceae > Bog-1198. The sequence continues at coordinate 5,075 of JAKBCG010000016.1, read as the reverse complement.
CGTCACCGTACACCCGCTTGCCTTCCTCCGCGAACCATTCGATGAACGAGGCCGCGTAGGCGATCTCGCCCTTCGATTCGGCGAGCGGCTTGCCTTGCTCGGCCGTCATCAGCACCGCGAGGTCGTCGAGGTTGGCGAGGATCGATTCGAACCAGCGACGCAGCAGCGCCGCCCGATCCTTCGCGGTGCGCGCGGCCCAGGCGGGGAACGCCCGCGCCGCGGCCTCGATCGCCGCCCGCGTCTCGTTCGTGCCCATGTTCGGGATCGAGCCGAGCGTGTCGCCGGTCGCCGGGTTGTGCACCGGCAGGGTCGCGCCCCCGTCGGCCGCGAGCCAGCGGCCGTCGACGTAGCAGGATTGACGCAGCAGATTCTGGTCGCGCAGTTTGATCATCATCGAGTGTGTCCCCGCTGGGCGTGGCGTCAACCGACGTGACGATGGAAGAATTCCAGGCTTCGCTCCAAAGCGAGTTTCGCGCTCGCCGGCTCGTAGCTCGCCCGGTCGGTGCAGTTGAAGCCGTGTTCCGCCTTGTAGAGATGAAACGTCGCGCCGGGGTTCGCGGCCTTGACCGCGTCGACCTGCGACATCGGGATGTGCGTGTCGAGCTCGCCGTAATGGAACAGGATCGGGCAACGGGGCTTCTCGGCGAGATACTGCGACGTGCCACCGCCGTAATACGAAACCGCGGCCGCGATCGGCAGACGCGCCGCCGCGAGGTAGGCCATCGTGCCGCCCCAGCAGAAGCCGACGACACCGACCCTTCCGGCCGCCGCGACCCGATCGACCGCGGCGCGCACGTCGAGCATGACCTGGTCGTTCTGTAGCTTCTGCATGTAGCCGAAGCCGGTCTGGACGTCCGTGTACGGGACGTCGATCCCGGGCTGGATCCGATCGAACACCGCCGGTGCGATCGCGAGGAATCCCGCCGCCGCGTACTGGTCGGCGACCGCGCGGATGTGGCGCGTCACGCCGAAGATCTCCTGAATCACGACGATCCCGCCGCGCGGCTTGCCGCTCGGCTCCGCGAGATATGCGGTCAAGTGATGTCCGTCCGATGCCTTCAGGTCGATACTGCTGCCCATGGTCCGGTGCTCCGCGAATCGGGGTCGGTGAGGATAACGCGTTCGCTCGCCGTGGCTCAAGGCGCCGTCAGCGCTCGAGGATCGCGGTCACGCCCATCCCGCCGGCGGTGCAGACCGAGATCAGGCCGCGCTTCGCCCGGTTCTCGGCGAGCGTCTTCGCGAGCGTCGCGACGATCCGCGCGCCAGTCGCGGCGAACGGATGTCCGATCGCGATGCTGCCGCCCTTGACGTTCAATTTCGCGCGGTCGATCGTGCCGAGCGCCTCGCTGCGCCCGAGCCGGTCGCGGCAGAAGGCCGGATCCGCCCATGCCTTCAGCGTGCAGAGCACCTGGCCGGCGAACGCTTCGTGGATCTCGTAGAAGTCGAAATCCCCGAGCGCGAGGCCGGCATCCGCGAGCATCCTCGGAACGGCATAGGCCGGCGCCATCAACAGTCCCTCGCGGTGGTCGACGTAGTCGACCGCGGCGACCTTGCCGTGCGCGAGGTACGCGAGCACCGGCAGGTCATGCGCGCGCGCCCACTCCTCGGAGGAGAGCAGGACCGCCGACGCGCCGTCCGTCATCGGCGTGGAGTTGCCGGCGGTCAACGTGCCGCCCGCGGTCCGGTCGAAGACCGGGGGCAGTCGGGCGAGCTTCTCGAGGCTCGTGTCCTCGCGGACGTTGTCGTCGCCGGCGAGACCGAGGTAGGGGATCACCAGATCCGCGTAGAACCCGGCGGCGTACGCCGCGGATGCGTTGCGATGACTCTGCAACGCGAGCCGGTCCTGCTCCTCGCGCGAGACGCGCCATTGCTTCACCATCCATTCCGTGCTCTCGCCCATCGACAGCCCGGTGCGCGGCTCGACGACGTCCGGGAACACGGGCTTGAAGTCGCGCGGCCGAAGCCCGAGCCATGGCGCGAGCCGCGCGCCCATCGTCTTCGCGCGATGGCTCCGCAGCAGCCGGCGTTGAAAACTCCTCGGGAATGAGATCGGCGGATCGCTGACCGTGTCGACGCCGCCGGCGATCCCGACGTCGATCTGCCCGAGCGCGATCTTGTTCCCGACCAGGATGGCCGCCTCGAGGCTCGTCCCGCAGGCACGCTGCAGGTCGACCGCGGGCGTCTGCGGCGCGAGGCCCGAGCCGAGCACGCACTCGCGCGCGAGGTTCCATTGGCCCGGGTGCTTGATCACCGCGCCGGCGGCGACCTCCCCAAGGCATTGCCCGCGCAGCCCGAAGCGCTCGACGAGTCCGGCGAGGGTCGCGGTCAACATCTGCGGGTTCCCGACCTCGGCATAGGCGCGCTGGCCGCGCGCGAACGGGATGCGCGTGCCGCCGACGATCGCGACGCGCCGGACCTTCGTGCCGACCAGCATGGTTCGTCCTCCGTTGCGGGATCCCCGGCCATTATGGACCCGCCCCGCGCGGGACCGCGCCGGAATCCGGCGCTCGGGACCGGTCCCGTGCGGGGTGAAGGTCGCGGAGATTCAGGTATCCTTGCGGGCGATGCGTCAATCCACCGACAAGCGTTTCGAGCGCCGCGTCGCGTCGCTGGTCAATTCCGGGACGCGCGGCGTGCTGCGTGGCGGCCGCAAGGGCGTCGAGAAGGAAGCCTTGCGGGTCACGCCGCAAGGGCGGATCACGCAGACCGCGCATCCGGCCGCGCTCGGCGCCGCTTTGACGAACCCGCTGATCACCACCGATTTCTCCGAGGCCTTGATCGAACTGGTGACGCCGCCGTTCGGCCAGAGCTGGGAGTTGCTGCAGTACCTGTGCGACCTGCACCAGTTCGTGTACCGGCATCTCGGCGACGAGATGCTGTGGGCGACGAGCATGCCGTGCGCGATCGGGTCCGACGAGGAGATTCCGATCGCTCGCTACGGGTCCTCGAACGTCGGGCGCCTCAAGACGACCTACCGCAACGGTCTCAGCCTGCGTTATGGACGCATGATGCAGGCGATCGCCGGCGTGCATTTCAATTATTCGTTCCCGGCGCCCCTGTGGGAGGCGCTCGCGGGCGTCGAGTCGGCGGGCGCGGTGGATCCGGCCTTCGTCTCGGACGAGTATTTCGCGGCCCTGCGTAATTATCGACGCTTCGGCTGGTTGATCCTCTACCTGTTCGGGACCTCGCCGGCGGTCAGCCGGACGTTCCTCGCGGGACGCGACCATGATCTGCGGGTGCTCGACGCCGACACCTTGTTCGAGCCGTACGCGACCTCGCTGCGGATGAGCGACGTCGGCTACCGCAACAAGACCCAGTCGACGGTGAGCGTGTCGGTGAACAGCCTGCAAGCTTACGTGCGAGACCTGAATCGCGTGATCCGCACGCCGTTTCCAGCGTACGAGAAGCTCGGGGTCAAGGTCGGTGGCGAGCACCGGCAACTCAGTGCGAACGTCCTGCAGGTCGGCAACGAGTACTACAGCTTCATCCGCCCTAAGCGCGTGACGCGCCCGGGTGAAAGACCGACCCAGGCGCTCGAGCGTCGCGGCGTCGAATATCTCGAAGTGAGGGCGCTCGACGTGAGCGCGTTCGATCCGGTCGGGGTGAATCAGGACACGCTGCGTTTCGTCGAGGCCTTCCTCGCGCTGTGCCTGCTGCGCGACAGCCCGCCGATCGAGCGTGACGAGCAGCAGGCCCTCGATCGCAACCACGTGACCGTCGCGCGGCGCGGCCGTGAGCCCGGCCTGTGCCTGCGCTGCGATGGCCGGGACCGATCGGTGCGCGAGTGGGCCGGCGAACTGCTCGATGACATGGAGGCGGTCTGCGAGCTGCTCGATCAGGACGACCCTGCGGCGCCGTACCGGGGATCGCTCGCGCGGCAGCGCGCGAAGATCGAGGATCCGGACACGACGCCATCGGCACGGTTGCTCGCCGAGATGCGCGACTCCGGCGAGACCTTCTTCCAATTCGCGTTGCGGATGTCGGGCGTGCACAAGGACTACTTCCTCGGCCTGTATCCGCCGAACGAGAGCCGGCTCGCCGAGTTCGCGATCGCGGCCGAGGAGTCGCATGCGCAACAGCGGCGCATCGAGGCCGCCGATACCGTGGATTTCGACACCTACCTTGCGCGCTATCTGGCGGAGTGATCTTGGGGTGGGATTGATTTTACATAATCCACGCCTGCGCCGATCGGCGACCCGAAATCGCGGTGATCGTCACAGTTTCCCCGCCCGGGATCGCCGCGACCTCAGCAAAGCTGTGGCGTGGATCGCAGCGGTCGCGGCCGGGATTAGGTTCAATGCCTCCCATGTGGATGCGCGCTTCCCTGGCGGATGACCTGCCCGAACTGCCGCACGCGCGGCAACTGCGGCAAGGGTTTCCGTGGCTGCGGTTCGCCGGCGCCCTCGAGGCGCAGTTCCGGCGCGCCCGGCTCGAGGAGTCGCTCGGCTACATCCGCGCGAATCTCCTGCTCGCGATCGCGATCGCGATCGCACTGTCGGCGATGGACGCACTGGTGCTCGGTCGCACGCTGGATCGCATCCCGGGAACGATCGACGTCGCGCTCACCGTGCCGTTGCTGGTGATCGTGTTCGCCGCGACCTTTTCGCCCAACCGTCAGCGGATCCATGCGCCGCTCGCGATCGTCGCCTTCACGGCCTGCGGATTGAGCCAGGTCGCGATCCAGGTCCTGACCTCGCTCGGCGGTGCGCAATTCCTGTTCCCGGCGATGATCGTGACCGCGATGTACGTGTACTTCCTCGCGGGGCTGGATTTCTACAACGCGCTCGCGGTCAATTTTCTCGTGCTGCTCGCCTATCTCGTCGCCGGCCACCTGATGGACCTGCCGGGAACGCAGTTCGGCTACGACGCGCTCTCGCTGGTCGCGGCGAACCTGATCGGCGCGTCGGTCGCGTACATGCAGGAGCGCACGAGCCGGTCCCGGTTCCTCGAGGCGGGTCTGCTGCGCGAACTGGTCGCGCGGGACGGACTCACCGGCATCCAGAACCGCCGGATGTTCGATCAGCACATCCAGCGCGTCTGGCAACAGGCGGTGCGCGACGCCCAGCGGGTCGCGG
>JAKBCG010000340.1 GCA_021808035.1 Pseudomonadota bacterium | reverse complement strand
CGAGCATCTGCCGCCCCGGCACGAGCCGTTCCTCGACCTGATCCCCGCGCAGGGCGTGCGCCTGACGCCGCGTCATTACGCCTATCTGAAGATCTCCGAGGGCTGCAACAACCGCTGCAGCTTCTGCATCATCCCGGCGATGCGCGGCCGTCTCGCGAGCCGCCCGTTCGCGGACGTGCTGCAGGAGGCCGAGGCGCTCGCACGCGCCGGCGTCAAGGAGATCCTGGTGATCTCCCAGGATACCAGCGCGTACGGGACGGACCTCAAGTACCCGCCGGCGACCTGGCGCGGACGGGCGTGGCGCACGCGCTTTCGCGACCTCGCCGAGGCGCTCGGCGAGCTCGGCGTGTGGATCCGGCTGCATTACGTGTACCCCTATCCGCACGTGGATGAGGTGATCGAACTGATGGCCGAGGGCCGCGTGTTGCCCTATCTCGACATCCCGTTCCAGCACGCGAGTCCGCGCATCCTGAAGCGGATGCGCCGACCCGCCGCGGCCGAGAACACCCTCGAGCGCATCGCCGCGTGGCGCGCGGCCGTTCCCGACCTCGCGATCCGCAGCACCTTCATCGTCGGCTTCCCGGGCGAGACCGAGCGCGACTTCGAGACGCTGCTCGACTGGGCGCGTAGCGCCGAGCTCGACCGGGTCGGCTGCTTCGAGTACTCGGCGGTCGAGGGCGCGGCGGCGAACGACCTCGGCGAGCCGGCGGTGCCCGCCGAGGTCAAGGCCGAGCGCCGCCGCCGGTTCATGGAGACGAGCGCGGCGATCAGCGCCGCGCGGCTCGCGCGCCGGCGCGGCCGGCGTCTGCAGGTCCTGGTCGATCGGATCGAGGGCGGCGTCGCGATCGCTCGGTCGGGTGCCGATGCGCCGGAGATCGACGGTGTCGTGCGGATCGCGGACGGTGCCCGGCTCGCGATCGGCTCGTTCGTCGACGTCGAGGTCACCGGCTCCGACGCGTACGACCTCGACGCAAGAATCATCAGTCCGCCGGACCGGGTCCGGCCCACGTCCGGAGAGTAAGCCGATGGAAATCACCGCCGATCGTGTCGTCACGATTCACTACACGCTGCGCAACGACGCGAGCGAGGTCCTCGACAGTTCCGCGGGCGGCGAGCCGCTCGCGTACATCCAGGGACACGGCAACATCGTGACGGGGCTCGAGAGGGCGCTCGAAGGTCACCGCAGCGGCGACCGCTTCTCGGTCACGGTGCCGCCGGCGGAAGGCTACGGCGTGCGTGATGCGGCGCTGGTGCAGCGCCTGCCGCGGCGGGCGCTGCAGGGGGCCGGCGAGATCCAGCGCGGCATGCAGTTCCAGGCGCGTGACCAGAACGGCGTTCGCGTGTTCACCGTGACCGCGGTCGCGGGCGACATGGTCACGCTCGACGGCAACCACCCGCTCGCCGATCAGAACCTGCATTTCGAGATCGAGGTCGTCGACGTGCGCGAGGCGAGCACCGAGGAGCTCGAGCACGGTCACGTGCACGGCCCCGGCGGGCATCACCACTAGATGTACTTGAACAGCGACAGGCCCGCGGTCAGCGTGTACGCCTGCATCGAGGCGCTCAGCGCCGTCTGCTGGTTGGTGAGCGAGGTGATCGCGCTCGGGTAGTCGAGGCTCTGCAGGTTCGAGATCGACTGCTGCAGCTGCGTCTGCTGGCTCGTGTCGACCGACAGCTGCGTCGAGATCTGGTTCAAGCGCGCCCCGACCCCCGCCTGCACGGTCGAGACATGGCTCGACGCCTGGTCGATCCCGCCGAGCGTCGTCGCGATCGCGTTCGACAACTGCGTCGAGTTCATCGCGCCCGACGCGGCCGAGTTCAGCGTGCCGATGAAGTTCTGCACCGTCGCGAACAGGCTCTGGCTCGCGCTCGGCGCGATCGCGAAGGAGTCGCCGGTCGCGGGCTGGCCGCTCAAGCTCACCTGCACGCCGGCGAACGAGATCGCCTGGCCTGCGGTGTAGGTGCCCGAGGTCACGACCGCGTGCGCGGCGTCGAGCACCTGATAGCTCGACGACGAGGTGAACGCGATCGTGTACACACCGCCGCCGTAGGCCGCCAGATCGGTGACCGTGCTCGCCCCGACGAGACCGCTGCCGGTGTTGGCGGGGTTCGCGGTCACAGTGAAGGTGCCGTTGCCGTTCGGGATCTGGTTGAAGACCGCATTGCCGTTGTCGCCGATCGCGATCGTCTGTCCGGCGCCGATCTGCACCGCGCGCTGACCCTGGTCGCCGGCGTAGCTCGCGCCGCTCGCGGTCTGCGCGAACGGCTGGTTCTGCGCCGCGTAGCCCGCGAAGATGTACTCGCCGTTGCCGTTCTGGGTGTTCGCGAGCCCGACCAACGTCTGCTGGATCTGGGTCGCCTGGGACGAGAGCGCGGCGAGGTTCTGCGGCGACAGCGTGCCCGAGTTCGCCTCGAGCGCGAGGCTGCGCAGCGTCTGCAGCTGGTTTTGCACCTGCGTCAGCGCGTTGTCCTCGACGTTCAGGTTCGACTGCGCCGAGTTCGCGTTGGTCGTGTACTGCTGGCTCTGCGAGAGGACCTGGTCATAGGTGTTCACCGTGCCGGCCGCAGCCGGGTTCTGCGCCGCCGTCGTGAACGCGAGACCCGTGGAGATCTGGTTCTGGGTCGTCGCGAGGTTCGACTCCAGCGTGTTCAGCGAGGCGAGGAACTGCGTCTGCAGCAGGCTTTGGGTGATGCGCATCAGAGGATCCCGTTCGAGAGCGCCGACATCAGGCTCGCGAACATGTTGTTGCCGATCGACAAGGCCTGCGCCGAGGCCTGGAACGCCTGCTGCCACTGCAGCAGGTTCGCCGCCTCCTGGTTCAGGTCCACCCCGGAGATCGATTGCACCGACTGCTGTGCCTGCGACGTGACCGCGGTTTGCGCGGTCTGTGCGTTGCCGATCTGCTGCGCCTGGCCGCCGATCCCGGTGATCAGCGCGCTGACCGCGCCGTTCACGCTGATCGTGCCGCCGGCGAGCAGGCCCTGGTTCTGCGATGCCGCGCCCGCAAGCGC
>JAKBCG010000015.1:8430-16001 GCA_021808035.1 Pseudomonadota bacterium | reverse complement strand
AGGTGCACCGGACCGGGACGCTCCTCCGCGGCGACGCGAAACGCCTCGCGCACGAGCGTCGGGATCGTCGCCGGCGAGACGATCTGCCGCGCGAGCTTCGTCAAGGGCTTCATCGCGCCGACGACGTCGACGACCTGGAAGCGCGCCTGGCGGGACGAGAGCACGCCCTTCTGTCCGGTGATCATCACCATCGGCATCGCACCGAGCAACGCGTAGGCGGCGCCGGTCGCAAGATTCAGCGCACCGGGGCCGAGCGTCGTCAGGCACACGCCCGGCCGGCCGGTGAGGCGCCCCTGGGTCGCCGCCATGAACGCGGCCGCCTGTTCGTGCCGGGTCAACACGAGTTCGATCGGCGAGCGCCGCAGCGCCTCGACGACGTCGAGGTTCTCCTCGCCCGGCAGGCCGTAGATCCGTTCGACCCCCTCGTTGTGCAGCGCCGCCACCAGCAGTTCCGCGCCTTTGATCATTCCCGCTCCTCGTCACCGTGCTCGCGCGCGGCGCTCGCCGCGACCGCGAACTCCGCCGCGGCGAGGTCGGCGAGCGCCGTGCCGACGCTCTTGAACAACGTGATCTCCTGCGGGCCCCGGCGCGCGTCGACCCGACCGCGTGCGAGGTCAGCCAGCTCCCCGCACAGATCCGTCGGCGCGAGGACGCCGGCGGCGATCGCCTGCACGAGCTCGCCGCTCTCGGTGAGCGCGCCGGCGCGGGTATCGACGTAGATCCGCGCGCGTCGCAGCCCCTCGTCGTCGATCTCGCGCATCTGCGGCGTATAGGCGCCGATCAGGTCGACGTGTTGGCCGGGGCGCAGCCACGCGCCGCGCACGAGCGGTTCGGTCGCGAGCGTCGCGCAGCTGACGATGTCCGCCCACGCGACCGCGGCGGCGAGGTCGTCGGCGACGGCGACCGCGAATCCGCGCCCGGCTAGACGATCCGCGATCGCGGCGGCGCGATCGCGGCGGCGCCCCCAGATCCGCACCTCGCGGATCGGCCGGACGAGCGCGTGGCTCTCGATCACGTGGGTCGCGAGGCTGCCGGTGCCGACCATCAGCAGCCGTTCGGCGCCGGGCGGCGCGAGATACCGGGCCGCGAGCGCAGCCACCGCCGCGGTGCGGCGCCGGGTGAGCTCGGTGCCGTCGAGCATCGCGCGCGGCGCGCCGGTCGCCGCGTCGAACAGCACATACGCCGCGTGCACCGCCGGCTCGCCGCGCGCCGCGTTGTCCCGGTGCACGGTCACGAGCTTTACGCCGATCGAGGCCGTCGACCACGCCGGCATGATCAGCAGCGCATTGGGTCGCGTACCGCCACCGGTGTCGTGATGGATTCGCGGCGGCACCTCGGCGCCGCCCGCGAACGCCCGGTCGAGTGCATCGATCAATGCGCGCCGCTCGAGGAGCGAGGCGAGCGTCGCGGCGTCGATGGAACGCATCCGGTCGGCGCCGGAGGCGCTAGCGCGTCGCGCCGTCGCGCTCGCGACGCGCGATCCTGACCAGGTACGCGACGAACACCGTCAGCACCGACACCATCGCGGCCATCAGCCAGACCAGGTTGCCCGCGAGCTGGTACGCCTCGTGAAAGCCACCGATCAGACCGACCGGCGTCGTGACCATCAGAATGGGCTTTGCGATCCTCATCGAAGTGTCATTAAGCCACAGAAAACGCCCGACGAGCCACCGTGGGATTCATCCCAGCGACCCCATCCCCGCCGCCGGCTGCCGCAGCGCGGTGACCTCGATCTCGATCGGCATCCGCGCGCGGCTCATCGCGACCTCACGACGTCCAGACCGGTGTGCGCCGCTCGAGGAACGCGTCGATCCCTTCGGCGACGTCGTCCTCCAGCATGTTGCGCGCCATCACCTCGCCCGCGAATTCGTAGGCCTCGGGAAGCGGCATCGCGAGCTGCCGATAGAACATCGCCTTGCCGTGGCGGATCGCGGCTGGGCTCTTCGCCCGGATCTCGCAGACCTTGCGGTCGATTGCGGCATCGAGTTCGTCGGGCGGGACCGACTCGTTGATCAATCCCCACGCACAGGCGGTCGGCGCGTCGATGAACCGCCCCGTGACCAGGAGGTCGAACGCCCGCTTGGTCGCGACGTTGCGCGACAGCGCGACCGACGGCGTCGAGCAGAACAGGCCTACGTTGATTCCGGAGACCGCAAAGCGCGCGGACTGCGCCGCGATCGCGAGGTCGCAGCTCCCGACCAGCTGGCAACCGGCGGCCGTCGCAAGGCCCTGGACCCGGGCGATCACCGGCACCGGCAGCGCGCGAATGCTCTGCATCACACGGCTGCAGCTCGCGAACAGCGTGCGACAGGACTCGTAGTCCCGCTGGCGCCGGCGCATCTCGCCAAGGTCGTGCCCGGCCGAGAACGCGCGGCCGTGCGCCGCGAGCACGATGCAACGCACGGAACAGTCCCCGGCGAGCCGGTCGAGCTCACGCTGCAGCGCGTCCAGCATCGCCTCGGACATCGCATTCAACTGCTGCGGCCGGTTCAGCGACAGCGTTGCGACCCCGTCGCGGGCATCGACGAGAACCGGCGGATCCTGTTCGCGTCGGTGTTCGTGTTCGATCATCTCATCGTCCCCGGGGCCGGTCGCCGCCGAGCACGGGCCTCGCGTGCTGGACCCGGGGCGGCGTCTCGAAATGCGGACTCACGAGCGCGCGCCAGCGCGTGAACGCCTCCGAGCCGCGGAATCCCACCGTGTGGTCCTCGAGCGTCGCCCAGCGCACGATCAGCGTATAGCGGTTCGGCTGCTCGATGCCCCGCTGCAACTGAACACCGCCGCAGCCCCGCGCGGCGTGGAACAGCGGCAGCGCCTGCGCGACCGCGGATTCGAAGTCCGCCTCGTGGCCGGCCTTCACGTCGATCTCTGCGAACTCGAGGATCATCGAACGCCCTCCGATGCGGCGACAGCGGTCTTGCGATCGTTCGAAAAATATCACGGACTCGACCGGGTGCGATGCCTTCGTCTATCGCGCCGATCGAAACTGCCGATGATCCCTGGCAGCGCGCGGGCGTAGTCTGTTTCCCCGAGAACCGACGGAGGAATCACGATGAGCGAACCGACCGAACCGAAGTGCCCGTTCCATCACCCCGCCGGGAGCGGCACGTCCAACCGCGACTGGTGGCCCAACCAGTTGCCGCTCGAGATCCTGCACCAGCACTCCGCGCGGTCGGATCCGATGGACGCGGATTTCGATTACGCCCGCGAATTCCAGAGCCTCGACCTCGCGGCGGTGAAACGCGACCTGTGCGCGCTGATGACCGAATCCAAGGACTGGTGGCCGGCGGATTTCGGCCACTACGGACCGTTGTTCGTGCGCATGGCCTGGCACAGCGCCGGCACCTATCGGACCGGCGATGGCCGCGGCGGTGCCGGCCACGGCAATCAGCGCTTCGCGCCGATCAACAGCTGGCCCGACAATGCGAACCTCGACAAGGCTCGCCGGCTGCTGTGGCCGGTCAAGCAGAAGTACGGCCGCAGGATCTCCTGGGGCGACCTCATGATCCTCGCCGGCAACGTCGCGCTCGAATCGATGGGATTCCAGACCTTCGGCTTCGGTGGCGGGCGCGAGGACATCTGGGAACCGGAAAAGGACGTCTACTGGGGCGGCGAATCGAAGTGGCTGGACGACCGGCGTCACACCGGGGAGCGCCGGCTCGATAATCCGCTCGCCGCCGTCCAGATGGGCTTGATCTACGTGAACCCCGAAGGCCCGAACGGAACGCCCGACCCGATCGCCGCGGCGCGCGACATCCGCGAGACGTTCGCACGAATGGCGATGAACGACGAAGAGACCGTCGCGTTGATCGCCGGCGGCCACACCTTCGGCAAGACCCACGGCGCGGGTGACGCGAAGCACGTCGGTCCCGAGCCGGAAGCCGCGCCGATCGAGGCGCAAGGACTCGGCTGGAAGAGCGACTATCGCAGCGGCAAAGGCGGTGATGCGATCACCAGCGGCCTCGAGGTCACCTGGACCGGCACACCGACCCGGTGGAGCGGCGAGTTCTTCCGCAACCTGTTCGGCTACGAGTGGGAGCTCACGCGCAGTCCCGCGGGCGCGCAGCAATGGCGACCCAAAGGCGGCGCGGGCGCGGGGACGGTTCCGGACGCTCACGATCCGGCGCGCAGTCACGCCCCGTCGATGCTGACGACGGATCTCGCGCTGCGCTTCGATCCGGCGTACGAGAAGATCTCGCGGCGCTTCCACGAGCACCCGGACGAATTCGCCACCGCGTTCGCGCGGGCCTGGTTCAAGCTCACGCACCGCGACCTCGGTCCACGCGCGCGCTACCTCGGTCCGGAGGTGCCGACCGAAGAACTCCTGTGGCAAGATCCGATTCCGGCGGTCGATCACCCGCTGATCGACGCGAACGACGCGGCGGCGCTGAAGGAGCAGATCCTGGCCGCGGGGCTCTCGGTGTCGGAACTCGTGTCGACCGCGTGGGCGTCGGCGTCGACGTTCCGGGGCTCGGACAAGCGCGGCGGCGCGAACGGGGCGCGCCTCCGTCTCGCGCCGCAGAAGGACTGGGCCGTGAACCAGCCGGCGCGGCTCGCGAAGGTGCTCGCGGCGCTGCAGGCGGTCCAGCGCGCCTTCAACGACCGGCACCCCGGCGGCAAGCGGGTGTCGCTCGCGGACCTCGTCGTGCTCGGCGGCTGCGCGGGCATCGAGCAGGCCGCGAAGCAGGCCGGCCACCCGGCGAGCGTTCCGTTCACGCCCGGCCGCATGGACGCCTCGCAGGCACAGACCGACGCCGACTCCTTCGCGGTGCTCGAACCGGTCGCCGACGGCTTCCGGAACTACCAGAAGGCCGGGCTCGCGGTCGCGGCGGAGGCCTTGCTGGTCGACCGCGCCCAATTGCTCACCTTGACCGCGCCCGAGATGACGGTGCTCGTCGGCGGCCTGCGCGTGCTCGGCGCGAACACCGGCGAATCGTCGCACGGGGTCTTCACGAAGCGGCCGGGCGCGCTGACCAACGACTTCTTCGTGAACCTGCTCGACATGGACACGGCCTGGACGCCGCTATCCGAGGCCGCCGAAGTGTTCGAGGGCCGCGATCGATCGACGGGTGCGCTCCGCTGGACCGGGACCCGCGTCGATCTGGTGTTCGGATCAAACGCCCAGTTGCGCGCGGTCGCGGAGGTCTATGCGAGCGCCGACGCGCAGCCGAAGTTCGTCCGGGACTTCATCGCCGCCTGGCGGAAGGTGATGGACCTCGACCGCTTCGATCTCCGGTGACGGTCCTCGGCGACGCTGCGCGGCCGTCGCGTGGCGTCGCCGCCGGTTCCGGCAGCACGCTCGAGCGCTTGATCGTTCCGTACGCGAACGCGGTCTCGATCGCCGCGATCCCCGGGATCGTATGGATGTGCCTGCGGATGAAACGCTCGTAGGCCTCGAGGTCCGCGACCAGGATCCGCAGCATGTAGTCGAAGTCGCCGGCGAGCACGTGGCATTCGAGCACTTCGTCGATGCCGTTCACCGCCTTCTCGAAGCGCGCGACCCGCTCGTCCGAGTGCCGGTCGAGCCGTACCCGGAGGAACGCCGTGATCGCCAGGCCGTATCGCCGTTCGTCGATGACCGCGGCGTATCCGCGGATCGTGCCGGCACGCTCGAGCAGCCGCACGCGGCGCAGGCATGGCGACGGCGACAGGCCGACCGCCCGGGCGAGCGCCTGGATCGTGATCCGCCCGTCGGCCTGCAGCGTGCGCAGAATTGCGTGGTCGATTCTATCCATGATCGCTCTTTTAGTAGCCGCTTCTGCCAATTGTAGTCGATTCTAGGAAAATCATTGGCATCCCCTGCCAAGCGACCTGGCGTACCCTGCCGGCACCGACGAAGGAGGAACCGAACCGATGAGCGACATCCAGGCGATCGACCCGTTGCGCGAGCTCAGCCCGCGCCGCAACTCCACGCACGAGGACACCGCGGCCGCCCTCGTCGCCGAACAGCTCGGACACTTCGGGATCGATCCCGCGAGCGAGCACGGCCGGGCGCTCGGCGCGCTGACCGAGAGCCTGTACGCGGCGAACGTCGCGACGCACGAGCTGATCGAGATCACCGGACGTCGACTCTCGCAGCTCGACCGAAAGGACCGCATCGCCTGGTTCAACGCGAAGCGGTTCGCTTGCTTTCAGCTCGCGAAGGTGCTCGACAACCTGCAGTCGCCGATGCGCAAGACCTATCAGTCGCTCGTCGGCCACGCCCAGCCGGATGCCGGCCGCGGCCCGTATCCGCTCTTCGACAATGTGACCGCGATCTTCTCCGCGACCCCGGTGATCACGCGCACCGCGACCTACCTGTATGCCTGCATGGAATGGGTCGAGGATGCGTTCAAGGGGAAGGAGTTCCTGCACGAGATCTACTCGCGCCTGCTGAACCCGACCTCGATCAGCCTCGCGAACCACATCGTCGACGTCGAGGCCGGGCCGCGGGCGAACGAGTACCTTGCGTGGAACTTCAATTCCGGGATGGCGGCGATCGACGCGACCCTGTCCCACCTGGTCGGGTACCAGGACGTGATCGTCGCCAGCCGCAACATCTACGGCGGCGCCTACCAGCTGCTCCACGACTGGTACGGGAAACGCAGCAATCTGGACGTCGCGATCCACTGGTTCGACGGTTACGAAGCCGCGGACGTGCGGCACGCGCTCGAGGAGGCGGGCACGCGCTACGCGGGGCGGATCGCGGCCGGCCGCCGGATCTACGTGTACCTGGAGAGCCCCTGCAATCCGCACGGCTACGTGCTCGACGTCCCGGGTATCTGCCGGCTCGCGCACTCCCGATGCCACACGGTGATCTGCGACGCGACCGTGGGCACGCCGTTCCTGCAGCCGACGCTGCGGCGCGACGATCCGGCGGAGCGTCCCGACTTCGTGATCCATTCGTACACGAAGGACCTCGCGGGCTACGGCGCGACGACCGCAGGCGTGGTGATCGGCCGCAACGAGGACATGTTCCTGCCGAAGGGCGCGAGCGCGACGGTGACCCGCGCCGGCGGGCGGACCGCGACGGTGCGCTGGGACGAGACGCTCTTCTGGAACGTCTATTACATCAAGGGCGCATTCCTCGACGCCGACAAAGCGTACGAAGTGATCAACGGGATGCGTACGCTCGAGTTGCGGATGCTGTCGAAGTGCATCACCACGATCGTGCTCGCGAACGCGCTCGCCGCCCATCCGCGGATCCGTGTGAACTGCTCGGCGGTCGAGGGGCATCCGAACGCCCGGTTGCGCCGCGAGAACCTGTTCCTCGCGCTGCCCGCCCCGCTGTTCACGATCGACTTCGAGCCCAAGCACGGCGAGGAGCCGATCCCGATCGACGCGTTCAGGGCGTTCTTCGACCTGCTCGAACCGGTGTTCGGCCTCCAGGTGAGCCTCGGACAGACCAACACCGTCGTGCTGTGCCCTGCCCTCACGAGTCACTCGGAGCTCTCCGACGAGGCGCTCGCGGACGCGGGGATCTCCCGGACGACGATCCGGATCGCGGTCGGGAACGAGGATCCGCGGACGCTGCTCGCGCACCTGATGCGCTCGGCGGAGCTCGCGATCGAGCCGGTCGCCCCGGGCTTCGC
>JAKBCG010000015.1:0-8420 GCA_021808035.1 Pseudomonadota bacterium | reverse complement strand
GCGCCGGCGGCGGTCGATGCACTCTACGAGTCGACCTATGTCGACGTGCACCGGCGCTACGTCGCGGCGAAGCCTAAAATGGCGCAGATGCTGGAATGACGGCCAGGGCGGGCGCCCGGACCGGACTCATCGGAGAACCGTAGCCATGCAAGAGATCTCGAGTATCGTGTCGACATCTGCCCCGCTGCTCGCGGCGGGCCGGCGCATGCGGCGCACGCCCTACACCGCCCGGGTGGAGGCGGCCGGGTGCCGGGTGTTCTCGATCTACAACCACATGCTGCTGCCCGAGGTGTTTCGCGGCGACGTGGCGGATTACCACCACCTGAAGACCCACGTCCAGGTCTGGGACGTCGGCTGCGAACGCCAGGTCGAGATCCAGGGCCGCGACGCGGCGACCCTGGTCCAGCGGATGACTTGCCGCGACGTCTCGCGCGCGGTGCCCGGACAATGTCTGTACGTGCCGCTGGTCGACGAACATGGCGGCATGGTGAACGACCCGGTGATGCTCAAGTTCTCCGACGAGCACTTCTGGTTGTCGATCGCCGATTCGGACGTGCTGCTGTGGGCGAAGGGGCTCGCCGCGGGCCTCGGTCTCGACGTCGAGTGCCGCGAGCCCGCGGTGTGGCCGCTCGCGGTGCAGGGACCGAAGGCCGAGACGCTCGTCGCGCGCCTGTTCGGCGAAGAGGTCCGCCAGATCCGCTTCTTCCGCTTCGCGACGCTCGCGTGGCAGGGGCATCGACTGACCGTCGCCCGCTCGGGATGGAGCAAGCAAGGCGGCTTCGAGATCTATGTGAACGACTGGGCGCTCGGCGAGCGCCTGTGGGACGCGTGCTTCGAGGCCGGCCGCGATCTCGAGGTGGGTCCCGGGGCCCCCCACAATACCGAACGGATCGAGGGCGGGCTGCTGTCCTACGGGAACGACTTCGACAACGGCAACAATCCGTTCGAGATCGGTCTCGAAAAGTACGTCCACCTGGATCGCGACATCGACTTCGTCGGTCGCCGGGCGCTCGCGGCGATCCGCGAGCGCGGGATCACGCGGCGGATCATGGGCGTGTTTCTCGAGGCGACGGAATTGCCGGCTTGCGAGCAAGGCTGGCCGGTGTTCGAGGAGGAACGACGCGTCGGCGAGGTCACCTCGGCGTCCGTCTCGCCGGCGTTCGGCGAGGGCATCGGCTACGCGATGCTGGATCGGTCGCACTGGAACGAGGGGACGGCGCTCGACGTGCTCGTGCCGAACGAGGGGAGGGTTCGCGCGCGGGTGACGCCGTTGCCATTCATCGCGCCGCGACCGTCCTGAGGACACACGGAGGGTCGGAAATGGCGTTGTCCGCCGAGCATGCCGCAAATCTGATCGCGATCGTCGGACCCGACTCGGTTCGAACCGGCGCGGATCTCGCGACCGTGGATCCGGGCGTCGACCCAAAGAACCTCGGCGCGAGCTTGATGCTGCGGCCACGCACGACCGACGCGCTCGCGCGTGCGCTCGCGTACTGCAATGCGTTCCGGATCGGCGTCGTCCCGCAAGGGGGTCGCACGGGGCTCTCCGGCGGAGCCGAATCCCGCGACGGCGAAGTGATCGTCGCGCTCGACCGGTTCAGGCGGATCGAATCGCTGGACGCGGTGAGCCGCACCGCGATCGCCGGCGCCGGGGTCACGCTCGCGGCCCTCGCCGAGCACGCGGCCGCGCACGAGCTCGCGCCGGGCATCGATCTCGGCGCACGCGACGGCGCGACGCTCGGCGGCCTGGTGTCGACCAACGCCGGCGGCAACGCCGCCTTCCGTCACGGCACCATGCGCGAGCGGGTGCTCGGTCTGGAGGTCGTGCTGGCCGACGGCTCGGTGCTCAGCGAGCTGCGCCGGGTCCGCAAGCGCAACGAAGGCCTCGCGATCGAGCAGCTGTTCATCGGCGCCGAAGGCACGCTCGGCGTGGTCACCCGCGTCGCGCTCGCGCTGGTGGAGCGGGCCGGGAGCCCGGCGACTGCGCTCGTGGCGGTGCCGAGCCTCGATGCCGCGGTCGCACTGTGCGACTCGGCGCGACACCACGAGGAATTCGATCTGCAGGCGGTCGAACTGTTGTCCGGCGACCACGCCGCCGCCGCCTGCCGCGCGATCGGCACGAGCGAGCTCGCGACGCTCACGGCGCAGCCCTACCTCGTGCTCGTCGAGGTGTGCCGGCCCGACGTCGCGGACGCCGAGGCGGCGCTCGCCGCCTGGTTGGAACGGGAAGCGACAGGCGGCACGATCGCGGATGCCGCGCTCGCGCAGAACGAGACGCAGCGGCGGCGCTTCTGGCGGATTCGCGAGGACTGGGCCGTCGACCGAGAGCGCCCCGGGGGGTTGTGGTTCGACGTGTCTGTGCCGCTCGCGGCGCTGCCGCGATACGTCGACGGCTGCCGCACGCGGCTCGCGATGCACGATCCGGCGCTCGCGCTGTTCGTGATCGGGCACCTGGGCGACGGCAACGTGCACCTGACGGTGAACGCCGAGCGGCCGCTCGACGAGCGCTACGAGGAGATCGCCCCGCTGCTGACCGACGAACTGGCCGCGCTCGGCGGGTCGTTCTCCGCGGAGCACGGGATCGGTCTCGAAAAGAAGGCCACGCTGCGGCGGCTCGGATCGCCGACGCGCCTCGAATGGATGCGCCGCGTGAAGACGCTGCTCGATCCGAACGGGATCATGAATCCCGGCAAGGTGCTGTAGGCCGCGCCGCGCCGGTCACCGGCCGGATCGCCGGCGCTCCGGTCACGCGCGGTGACCGGAGCGCCGGGAATGCCCTGCGGCTTGCGCAGTTTCCGCGGCTTACTTGAGCTCTGCCTGGATGCCGACGTAGTACGTCCGACCCACGACGTCGTAGGTCGCCGCATCGGTACGCATCGGCGCGCTCTCGATCAGCGGCGGAGCCTTGTCGAACAGGTTCGTGAGCCCGGCGGTCAGCTTGATGTGATCGGTCACCTGCCAGTTCCCGTCCAGGTCGAAGTAGTTGTACGCCGGCACCTGCGGCTCGCCCGTGGTGGCAAGGTCGTTCATCGCGCTGATGAAGCGCCAGTGAACCGCGGCCGAGACCGGTCCGATCGCATAGCCGAACATCGTGTTCGCCTTCCAGTGCGGATGCGACAGGTCGGAGATCGTCGTGCCGTCCGCCGCGAACACCGTGCCGGTGTCGCCGATGCCGCCGGCGAAGTTGATCGACGACGACCCGAGCACGCCCGTCTCCGTGAACGAGTTCAGATAAGAGATGAACGACTGGATCATCACCCGGCCCGAGTCCTCGGGCAGACCGAGGTCGTGCAGCTCGAATCCCCAGTGACCCTCGATGTCCGCACCATCGGTCGTGTAGGAACCGATGTTCAGCGAGAACTCCTTGCCGAGCGTGATGAAGCCGTTGCTGTCGCGCGTGATCTGCTGGCAGTAGAAGTTGCTCTCGCTGTAGGTCGGATTCGCGCCGTTCGCGTTGTAGCATCGCGACAGGACCGCATCCAGGCTGACACCCGCGATCGCGTTGCTCAGCTTGATGTGGTAGTAGTCGACCGACAGTCCGAGATCCCGCGCGATCGGCGCATCGAACTTCGGCGTCAGTACGAAGCCGAACGAGTAGGTGTTCGCGGTTTCAGGCTGCAGGGTCGAATTGCCCTGGAAGATGCCCGGTGCCGAGCTCACGCCGTAGGTGAACGTCGACAGCGCGGACGCCGGCACGCCCTGCGCGGCACACAGCGCCGCGACCTGCGCCCCGTTCGGGCCGGTCCGGTACGAGCTGTTGTACTCACAAGGATCGACCGAGATCGAGTCCTGGGCCTGCACGATCGGGTTGTAGAGCTCCTGCAGGCTCGGCGCGCGGATCGCGCGCTCGAAGCTGCCGCGGAACATCAACGCGCTGCTCGTCTGCCAGTGGAAGTCGGCCTTCCAGGTGTTCACGCCGCCGAACAGGTCGTACTGCGAGTGGCGGACGCCGAGATCGACCGCGACGTTCTTCGCGAACGGCTTGTCCTTCAGCACCGGCACCTGCAACTCGCCGTACACCTCGCGCACGTTCTGCGTGCCGCCGGTCGAGCTCACCAGGTCATAAGACGGCGAGATGATGTCGGACGGCAGCGGCGACGGCAGCACGTTGAACGCCGGGTTGAGGCTCGGATCGGCGTTGTAGCTGAAGCTCTCGCCGCGATAGTCCGCGCCGACCGCGAACCTGAGCTTGCCCTCGGCGAGCTTCATCAAGGTGCCGCTGAGATCCGCCTCGAAGTTCTTCTGCGTGATCGTGTTGGTGTTGTGAGCGGTGCCCGTCGCATAGGCGAGGCAGCCCGCGCTCATCGGCTGAGCACCGAGCGGATTCCACGCATAACCGACGCAGTTCTGGCCGTTCGCGCCTTGGTAGTTCGCGGTGCCGTACAGGATCGTCTCGATCGCGGGAATGTTGATGTTGTTCGCCTGCGCGCTGTCGAACAAGGTCTGGCCGTAGGAGCCGTACACGTTCCACGCGAGGTCCGTCGACCCGATGCCGCCCTTCAAGCCACCGGCGAGCTGGTAGTCGTTGTAGGTGAAGGTCTCGATGCGCGGGCCGAGCGCGGTCAGCCAATCCTCGACCGACAGCGGGCCGGTCACCGGGGTCGTGCTCGCACCGATCAGCTGCTGGAGCGCCGCGTTGTTCTGGACGTACGGGTTATTCAACGGAATATAGAAGAACTTGCCCGGGCCGATGTACGAAGCGGCCTGCAGATCCTGCGCGTAGGAGTGCATGAAATTGACCTGCCCGTACGCCTGCAGGTTGTCATTCACGTCGTAGGTCACGCGCGAGAACAGGTTGTAGCGTCGCATCGGCACCTGGATCGCGAAGTAAGGCCCGAGGTACGACTTGACCGTGCTGCAATCCGGGGTGATGTGCAGCCCGGGCGTCTGCCCGACCGGTCCCTGGTAGTTCTGCACGCAATTACCCGGGTCGCGGGTCGTGAACAGCGAACCGTTCCCGTTGATCCCGAAATAGCCCGGGTAGTTGCCGGTGCCGGTGAGCGGCGTGGTGCCGGGATAGCCGGCGAGGATCTGGTTCACCGCGGACACGGGAATCGTCGCGCCGAGCTCGCCGGCGTTGAAGATCGCCTCCGGTCCCCGCGGAACGCCGCGGTCCATCGTCAGGGGGTTCGAGAAGAACGAACGATCCGCACCGGTGATCCCGCCGCGCTCGTTGTATTCGAGGTCGAGCACCGCGTTGCCCTTGTCGTGCGCGAAGTTGCCGCCGAGCAGGAAGCTGACGCTGGTCTCCTGGCCGTCGCCGTGCGTCGATGCGCCATGCTGGTAGGAGACCTTCACACCGTGAAAGTGCTGCCGCAGGCGGAAATTCACCACGCCGGCGATCGCGTCGGAACCATAGACCGCGGATGCGCCGCCGGTGATCACGTCGACGCCCTTGATCAGGGCCATCGGAATCACGTTGAGGTCGACCGCGCCGTTCGGGTTGGTCGGCACCAGGCGCTGGCCGTCGAGCAGGACCAAGGTACGTTGCGGGCCGAGGCCGCGCAGGTCGGAGTAGGACTGACCACCCTGGAAGCCGGTCGAGCCCTGCACGTCGCCGACTTCGGCGTGGCCCTGGGCCGCGGCGAACTGCGGCATCTGCGCGAGCGCCGAATCCAGCGAGACCTGCCCGGTCGACGCGATCTGCGCGGCGCCGACCGCGACCAACGGGCTGTCCGAGGTTTCGCCGGGGCTCGCGATCCGGGTGCCGGTCACGACGATCTGGTTCAACACCGAAGTCGTGCCCGACCCGGCCGTGTCCGCGGATGCGGCGGCGGGCGCCGGCGGATCGACCGCCGCGAGCAGGATCTTGCCATTCGCCGCCGCGGATTGGGCACCGCCGGCACTTGGCGCGGCCGCAACGCTCACCGCGGTCGTGCCCAACGCGACCGCGAGTCCGGCGATGCTCGAAAGCTTCGCCTTTGAAATCAATGAGTTGGACATTTTGACCCCTACCTTTCGAATCTTATTCGTCGTGCGAACATGTCACCGCCGAATCCGGCAGTGGCGCTCGCGATACGTCAATTTAACTGATCGGGGTCAGTTATGACAAGCAGATGACAGTGTCGCGGGGATCCTCAGGCCGCGTCCGCCGCATTCGCGGCGCGGCCCGCGGCCGGCATCGCGCGCCGTTTGAGATCGGTGAGCACCTTGGTCAAGGCCGCTTCGGTGAGGTCGAGGTACGAGCGCCAGAGCGCTTCGGCGCGATCAGCGTCGCGCTCGGCGAGTGCATCGCGAATCTGCCGTTGCCGCTCGACGATCTCGCGACGCAGCTCCAGGTCGTTCAGGGTCGCTCCCCGGATGAAATGCAGATGACCCGCGAACTGCGCGATCACCGAACTCAACACCTGGTTGGAGATCGCGTCGAAGATCGCGTGCCGGAAATCCTCGTTCGCCTTCGCAAACATTCCGGCGGATGACCGCGGCGCGGCGCGCGATTCGGCCTCGATCGCCTTGCCGATCCGGTCGATCTCGACGGGCCCGTACTCGACGGCGGCCATGCGCACCGCGGCCGGCTCGAGCAGCCGCCGCACCGCGATGATCTGGCGTATTTCCTCGATCGAAGGCGACGGCACCACGTAGCCGCCGCCGACCCGCGCCCGCAGGATTCCCTGCTTGGTGAGCTGCCCGAGCGCCTCCCGGATCGGCGTGCGCGAGACCCCGAGCCGCTTCGCGAGTCCCTCTTCCGTGATCCTTTCCCCGGGCGCAAAGCGAGCGCTCTTCAGCTCGCTGACCAGCACCTGGAACACCTGCTCCCGCAGGGTCGCTTCCTTCTTGATCGGAGACGAGCGCTTCATCGGCATCCTTGATGGCAACGGCGGGCCGGCCTAGGCGCTAATAAGCATACCGTATACACTCGTTCGGGCGCATCGCTATCCTTAGCGACCGGACCGGGAGCGGCAGCCGATGAAAGCGAACAAGATCGATCACATCTGCATCGCGGTGCGCGACCTCGAGGCCGCGAAGAAGGTCTGGGAACCGGTCCTCGGCAAGCAGGCGCCGGACGACAGCTACGTCGACGAGCCCGAGAAGATCCGCGTCGCGCGCTACTGGGTCGGCGGCATCGGATTCGAGCTGATGGAGTCGTTGACGCCGGACGGCGACGTCGCCAAGTTCATCGAACGCCGCGGCGAAGGCGTGATGCTGATCAGCCTGAACGTCGACGATACGCGGCAGACGGTCACGGAGCTCACCGCGAGCGATTATCCGATCATCGGCGGCATCCGCCAATTCCGCGATTGCGAGTTCGCGTTCGTCCACCCGCGCAAGATGAACGGGGTGCTGCTGGAGGTGATCGACTACCCGTGGCACGAACTCGGGGAGGCCCCGGGCACGCCGAGCGCGCGTTGACGCGCACCGCCGGCACGGCCGCCGCTCCCGGCGCCGGAGCGGCCGTGTGGTCCGCGGGCTTCCGTCCGTTCTTCCTCGCCGCGACACTCTACGGCCCGGCGCTGCTCGGACTGTGGTACGGCGCGCGCCTCGGGTGGTGGCCGTCGCCCGATCCGCGCCTGCCGCTGTGGGCGCTGCATGCCCACGAGATGCTGTTCGGATTCGCCGGCGCGCTGGTCTGCGGGATCCTGCTGACCGCGATGCCGAGCTGGACCGGCGCCGCCGAGATCCGCGGCGCGCCGCTGCGGCTGCTCGCGGCGCTCTGGCTGCTCGGGCGCGTGTGTTTCCTGTTCCAGCGCGAACTGCCGGCCCCGCTGGTCACGCTCACCGACGGCGCGCTGTTGCCGGTGCTCGGCCTGCTGCTCGCGGTCAGCGTGCGCGGCGCGCGCAAACGGTTGTTCGCATGGACGACGCTGCCGCTCGGCGCGTTCGCCGCCGCGAACTTCCTGTACTACGCCGGCGTCCGCACGGGCTCGACCGGCGAGATCGAGCGTGCGCTCGCGCTCGCGGTCGACGCGCTGATGTTCCTGTTCACCTTGTACGGCGGCCTGTTCGTCCCGGCGTTCACGCGCCGCTGGTTGCGGGCCCGCGGGATCGACTCGAAGCCGCTGTCGCCAGCGGTCGAAGCCGCGACCGCGGCGGCGATGCTCGCGTTCGCGCTCGCCGACGTGCTGCACGCGCCCCCGCGCTGGGTGACCGTGACCGCGGGCGCGGCCGCGCTCATCCACGCGTGGCGCTGGGCCCGCTGGCGCGGCTGGCGCGCGTTCCGCGACCCGATCCTGCGCTGCGTGCACCTCGGGTACCTGTGGTTGATCGCGTCCTTCCTGCTGCGCGCCTGCGCCGGCACGCGCGCCGCGTGGCAGGACGCTGCGATCCATGCGTTCACGATCGGCGCGTACAGCACACTGAAGCTCGGTCTGATGACGCGCGTCGCGCTGAAGCACACCGGCCGCCCGGTCCGCGCGGACCGTGCGATGCGGTTCGCGTACGCGCTGCTGCCGATCGCCGCGCTCGCGCGGATCGGGTTCGCG
>JAKBCG010000339.1 GCA_021808035.1 Pseudomonadota bacterium | reverse complement strand
CGCACCCAGGAGCGCGAGCTGAGCTTGCTGCGGGCCGATACCTTGCCGCAGCTGCTGCACGAGATCGTCGATGGCTTGCGCGCGTCCTTCGGCCTGGAAGCGGTGAGTCTGGTGCTGCTCGATCCGCAGCACGAGATCCGCCACCTCCTGATCGCCGGTGGCGATCGTCCCGAGGAGTTTCGGCAGGTTTCGTTCGTCGACTCGCTCGTCGGCCTCGCGCCGCAGTTGACGGGCTCGCTGAAGCCCTGGCTCGGGCCGTTCGTCGGGGCCGATCACCGGCTGATATTCCCGGCCGGGGGCGAGCTTCGCAGCATCGCGCTGATCGCGTTGCCGCGCAAAGACCGGGCGATCGGCGCGCTGTGCCTCGGGAGCGGCGATCCGGTCCGCTTCACGCGGCACCACGGCACGGATTTTCTCGCGCATCTCGGTGCGATCGTCGGCTTGTGCGTCGAGAATGCGATCAATCGGGCGCGGCTGCTGCGGGCCGGGATCACCGATTTCCTGACCGGTTGGCACAACCGCCGCTATCTGCAGCAGCGCATCAAGGAGGAGCTCGGGCGCGCGCAGCGCCGTAACGGCTCGGTCGCCTGTTTGATGATCGACGTCGACCGCTTCAAGGGCATCAACGATGCGTACGGCCACCTGGTGGGCGATCATGCGCTACGCGAGATCGCCCAGCGGATCGAGGGCCAGATCCGCAGCATGGACACCGCCGCCCGGTTCGGCGGGGACGAACTGGCCGTGCTGCTGCCGGATGCGTCGGTGACGGAAGCGGTCGCACTGGCGGAGCGAATTCGCAGCACGATCGCCGGAGAAGCCATGACGTTGGCTCCAGGAGCCAGCAGGATCGTGACAGTATCGATCGGCGCGGCCGCGCTTGCGCCGAGCCGCTACGACGGCGATCTGGCGGCACTCGCGAGCCGCCTGGTCGCCGACGCCGACGCCGCGCTCTACCGGGCGAAGGCGCTCGGCCGAAACCGTGTCCAGGCGGGCGCTGGCTGAACGCGCCAGGGCCCCGGTGCCGGTCGCAGCGGCTCGCGGGAGCGCCAAACGGGCACTCGATGTGGAACAATGCGGGATCATGTCGATAGAACCGCGGGTCGATTACATCGACAAAGACGGATTTCGTGCGAACGTCGGAATCGTGCTCTCTCGCGAGTCCGGGACCGTGTTCCTCGGCGGCCGTGTCGGGGGCCGCGGCTGGCAGTTTCCGCAAGGCGGCGTCAACCGCGGCGAACGCGTCGAGGACGCGCTGTTCCGGGAGCTGAACGAAGAAATCGGCCTCGAGCCGAGCGACGTGCAGGTCCTCGGTTCCACCCGGAGCTGGATGCGCTACCGGCTGCCCCGGCAATACGTCCGCGATCGCTGCATCGGCCAGAAGCAACGCTGGTATCTGCTGCGCCTGGTCAGCGACGAGTCGCGGCTGCGATTCGACACGACCTCGCAGCCGGAGTTCGATCGCTGGCGCTGGGCGGAGTATTGGACGCCGGTGCGCGAGGTGGTCTACTTCAAACGCCGCGTCTACGTTCGCGCTCTGCACGAGCTCGGCGCGCTGCTGTTCCCCGGCGGTCTCCCGCCGTATCCGCAGTGGTGGCCCGAGATCGACGCCGTGTCCTGAACCCCGCGCGGATTCAGAACGGTTTCACGATCACCAGCACCACGATCGCGATCAGGAGCAGCGACGGGATCTCGTTGAACACCCGATACCAGCGGGACGAGTGGCGGTTGCGCCCTTGCGCGAACTCGCGCATCAGGCGGTAACACTGCGCATGGTACGCGATCAACAACACGACGCAGCCGAGCTTCGCATGCAACCAACCGGCGCGTAGCCAGTACGATCTGAGTGCCGCCGGCTCGCTCGCGAGCAATGCGACGCCGAGCGCAATCGTCGCCGCGCCGCCGATCGTCATCAGCTTGAAGAGCCTGCGTTCCATCGTCTCGAAGCGCGCGAGCCCCGGCGGATCGGTCGTCCCGGCGTGATAGACGAACAAGCGCGGCAGATAGAACAAGCCGGCGAACCAGGTGACCATCGCGATCACGTGAAACGCTTTCAGCCACAGCATCGTCGGCTCCTCGGGGTGGGTGCGGCCGCCGTCGGTCACGCCGCCGGGGTTGCGCGTGCCCGGGCGTCTCCAATCGGCGACGCCCGGCACCGTGTACGCCATGGTCTCACAGAACCACGCCGGGTTCGTGTAATGTCACGATCTCCTGGCCTGGCGGGCCGCTGAAATCAGGGCCGATGGCGGATCCTACGCGCAAACTGGTCGTGCGCAGCTATGCGCCGAAACGCCGCGCGCTGCTGCTCGGCGCCGCGATCGGCATCGGCGTGCTCGGCGCGTACGGCGTGTTCGAGCTGGGCCGCGCCGTCGCGGGGTACGACGTGATCGATGCGAAGCGCGACGCCTGGGTCGCGAGCCGGCGGATTCGGGCGCTCGAACGGGAGGACGCGAAGCAGCGCGCTGCGATCGCCGCCGCCGACATCGCCCGCCGGGTGGATCGCGCAGGCGCTGCGCAGCTCGAGCGCAATCTCGCGGAACTCCAGGGCCAAGTCGCGCGGCTCAACCAGAGCCTCGCGTTCTATCGCGGGCTCGTGCAGCCCGACTCGATCGTCAAGGCCAAGGTGCAGCAGATGCAGATCGTCCCGTTGCCGGAGCCGCGGCGGTTTCGCCTGAAGTTCACGCTGATGCAGGTCGGCCCGCCGACCCACGCCGTCGCCGGACGAATCGCGCTCACGTTCCTCGGCCGCCGCGCGGGGCGCGACAGCCGGCTGTCGCTCGCGCAGGTCTCGCACGATCGCCAGCCGAGCTTGCGATACTCGTTCCGGGATTTCCAGAGTTTCGACGAGACGCTGCGTCTGCCGCCCGGCTTCGCGCCCGTGCGCATCGGCGTCGTGTTGCGCGACGGCGCGGGCCGGGAGTATCGCCAGGCGTTCCTGTGGCGGACGCAGGGAATGTCCTCGGAAACGGACGGCGCGCCGCGCGGGGCGAAACAAGGGGGGCTCGATGTTCAAACGCAAGCACCG
>JAKBCG010000338.1 GCA_021808035.1 Pseudomonadota bacterium | reverse complement strand
GGCGTCGATCGAGCGTTGGTCGGCCTGGAGCTTCGCTTTCAATTGGAACAGACCCGCATTCGTCGATCCTGCCTGCGCCGCGGCGCTCGGCGCGCCGGAGGCGAGCATGCGCGCGTCGGCACGGGCGATCGCGAACGTGGACGCCAGGATTTGCTGGGCGATCTGCTCGTTCTCGGACACGATCGGCCAGTCGCTCGGCTGCTCGGCGATGTCGCGCTCCGACCGCTCCGCCCGGTACCATTGAATCGTCCGATCGAGCAGCGCGAGGACATGCCGCGCGCTCAACGGAGCCGGTAGCGCCGGCAACCCGGCCGGCGGATGCGCGGGGCTCGGCGATCCGGCCGGGGGCATCGCGCGCGCCGCCGCGGTCGATGCGTGTCCGGGGGCCGGCGCTGCGACCAGGCCGGCCACGACACACGCGATACAGGCGGCGGCGAGCCAGCGGGCTCTCGTGGATGGTGGCATCGGCGCGAACTCGCGGGTTCGGAGAGTCAGTGGATCGGCATGGTGCCGGCTGCAGGGATCGAACCCGCGACATCCAGTTTACAAAACTGGCGCTCTACCAACTGAGCTAAGCCGGCTCGACGATAGTTTACCGTCCCAGGCCCGCAGTACAATCGTGGCCCGAACGGGCGGCCCGGCCGCAACCCCGGGCGCGTTCGGGCCGAATCCGGCGGGAGCATGATGCGTCGGCGCTAGCCGCTCACGGCCCGGGCGGGGGTGCCGCGGGGCTTGCGCAGGTGCTCCATCCCCTTGAACTCGACGAACTGCGTGGTCGTCTTCCAGAGGTAGTCGCCGAACAGGAACGGTTCGAATGCGGTGGCTCCGGCGATCGGCAGCGGCGCGATCTCGGCGTCGGCGCGCGCTTCGTAGAAGAACGGGATCGACCGGCGCTCCCGTCCATGGCCGATCACGCGGTGCTCGGTCGCCTTGATGCGCCCGCCGCTCCAGCGTTCGAGGACCTTGCCGAAGTTCACCGCGAGACTGCCTTCGGTCGGGGGCACGTCGAGCCAGGTGCCGTCGCGATGCCGCGCCTGCAGCCCCGCCACGCCGTCCTGCGCGAGCAGGGTCAGGAATCCGCTGTCGACGTGCGGGGCGCCCATCACGTACCAGCGCTCCACGCCGCGCTCGACCCAGATTCCGGGTTCGGTCGCGGCGACGCGATCCGCGTCGGTCCGCACCGGGTAGCGGATCAGACGCAGCGTCGACAGGCCGCCGCGCGCGAACGCGTCGTCGAAATGGGTCTCGGTGAGCCCGAGACCGCGGGCGATCGAGCGCATCAGCGCGCGGCTCACCGCTTCCATCGACGAGTAGTACGCGGCGACGGTCGCGCGCCAACCCGGGAGCGCGGCCTCGGGCGGCAGCGGCGTCGGCTCGCGCAACGGATCGTCGGGGTCGACCACCGACGGGCCGTAGGCGACGTCGGGCCCCATGTCGATGCCTTCCTTGCAGGTCAGGAACCCACTCTGCGCGGGAAACCAGCCGCGATACAGGTTCGATCGGCGCTCGTCGAACTTGCGCCGCCACAGCGGTCGGATCTGCGATTCCGGGAGATCGAAGATCCGCAGCAGATTCGCGCGGGTCGCGGCGTCGAGCGGGACGGAGGGCGCGAATCCGGTCGCGACGAAGAAGCCGGACGAGGCGCTCGCGGCCAGGATCCGCGCGTCGACGTCGTCACGCCGCGCCGTCGTCGCGCCGAACAGGGCGCTCACATCGACCACCGGGATGCGTTCGCTCATGGGATTCTCCGTTTCTCGCCGGGCCGCAGCGGCATCCGTCGAAAGATAGCGCGAGCGGGTCGTCAGCGTCGAGCCGTGGAACCGCGGATCCCGCCGCCTTGGCCGCCGCTGCTAGACTCGGATCCATGGCGGCGTCCGCGATCGGTCGAAATCCGTGCGCACTGCTCGATCGCGCCCGCGCGAGCGAGGCGGACCGGCGTGCGGCCGCGGCTGGAACGTCGTTCGAGCAGTTGATGCTGCGGGCGGGCGACGCGGTCGCCGCGCAGATCGAGGCGCGCTGGGATGCTCGGCCGGTCGTCGTGCTCTGCGGGCCGGGCAACAACGGCGGCGACGGTCTGGTCGTGGCGCGGCGCCTCGCCGAGCGAGGCTGGCCCGTCCGCGTCGCGCTGCTCGGCATGCGCGAGCGCCTCGCTGGCGCCGCGCGGCGGCAGGCGGATCGATGGCAGGGGCCGATCGAGACGCTCGGTCCGCCCGCGCTGGAAGGTGCGGCGCTGATCGTCGATGCGTTGTTCGGCGCCGGCTTGAGCAGGGCCCTCGAAGGAGCCGCGCTCGCGACACTGGCTGCCGCGCGCTCGCGCGGCGCGCCGATCGTCGCGGTCGACGTGCCGAGCGGCGTGGATGGCGATACCGGCGAGGATCTCGGCGCTGCGGCGGCGGTGCTCACCGTGACGTTCGTGCGCAAGAAGCCGGGCCACCTGTTGCTGCCGGGCCGGCGCTTGTGCGGCGAGGTCGTCGTGGCCGACATCGGCATCGACGATGCGATCGTGAACGCGCTGGCGCCCGACACGTTCGAGAACCAACCATCGCTCTGGCTCGAAGCGCTGCCGCATCCCGGCGTCGACGATCACAAATATTCGCGCGGTCACGCGGTGGTCATCGGCGGGTATCCGGTCACCGGCGCCGCCCGGATGGCCGCGCGGGCCGCGGCCCGCGCCGGCGCGGGTTTGACGACGATCGCCGCCCCGACGGCGGCGTGGTCGGTCTACGCGGCGACCTCGCCGAGCGTGATGGTCGTGCCGATCGACGGCGCCAGCGACTTCGCGCAGCTGCTCGCGGACCCGCGGATATCGTCGATCCTGATCGGACCGGGTGCCGGCGTCGGTGCCGAGACGCGCACGCGCGTCGCCGCGATTCTCGACACGCGCCGCCCGACGGTGCTGGACGCGGACGCGATCAGCGCGTTCGGCGACGATCCCGCGGCGCTGTGGCGCGCGATCCGCGGACCTTGCGTGATCACGCCGCACGAGGGTGAGTTTCGCCGCGTGTTCGATCTCGGCGGCATGA
>JAKBCG010000337.1 GCA_021808035.1 Pseudomonadota bacterium | reverse complement strand
CTCGCCGAGGATCCACGGCAAGGTCACGCCGTTCGCGAGCGCGGCGAAGCTCGCCCGCTGGATCGTCGTGCCATCGGCCATCGGGTCGCTGAACGGCACGCCGACCTCGACGACGTCGGCGGCTGCGGCGACCGCCGCGAGGTCGGCGCGGAACCGATCCCGGCGCGGGAAGCCGGCCGTCAGGAATCCGACCAGCGCGGTCCGGCCGCCGCGACGGGCGGCCGCGATCGCGGCGCTGATCCGGTCATGCGGCGCGACGCTCATGCGAGGCCCTCAAGCACCGTCCGCTGCAGGATCGGCATGTCCTTGTCGCCGCGTCCCGAGCAGCCGATCAGGATCCGGGCGCCGGGATGCGTCGCGGCGTAGCGCCGCGCGCCGGCGAATGCGTGCGCGGTCTCGATCGCCGGCAGGATGCCTTCATGGCGCGCGCACTCGACCAGCGCGTCGAGCGCCTCGGCGTCGGTCGCCGCTTCGTACGCGACCCGCCCCGTCCGCAGCAGATACGCGTGTTCCGGGCCGACCCCCGAATAATCGAGACCGGCGGAGACCGAATGCGTCTCGCGCACCTGGCCGTGCTCGTCCTGCAGGATCAGCGTGTAGCTCCCCTGCAGGACACCGGGGGTTCCGTAGGTCAGCGACGCGGCGTTGTCGCCGAGTCCCGCGCCGCGGCCGCCGGCCTCGACGCCGACCAGGTGCACGCTGGCATCCGCGAGGAACGGATGGAACAAGCCGATCGCGTTCGAGCCGCCGCCGACGCACGCGAACGCGGCGTCCGGCAGCGCGCCGGTCCGTTCGATCATCTGGGCGCGCGCTTCGCGCCCGATCACGGCCTGCAATTCACGCACGAGATAAGGATACGGATGCGGTCCGACCGCGGATCCGATCGAATAGTAAGTGCCCTCGGGATCCGCGACCCAATCCCGCAGCGCTTCGTCGATCGCGACCCGCAAGGTCGCGTCGCCGCTCGTGACCGGCACCACGGTCGCACCGAGCAGCTTCATCCGGCCGACGTTCGGCGCCTGACGTTCGACGTCGACCGCGCCCATGTACACCGTGCACGGCAGGCCGAGGCGCGCCGCGGCGGCGGCGCTCGCGACGCCATGCTGGCCCGCGCCGGTCTCGGCGATGATGCGCTTCGCGCCGAGCCGCTTCGCGAGCAAGGTCTGCCCGACCGCATTGTTGATCTTGTGCGCGCCCGTATGAGCGAGGTCCTCGCGCTTCAGCCAGACCTCGGCGCCCCAGCGGCGGCTCAGCGTCGACGCATGGGTCAGCGCGGTCGGCCGTCCGACCCAGGTCGCGAGTTCACCGCGGAACTCGGCCTGGAAATCCGCATTGGAGAGATACCGATCGACGCCGGCCTGCAGCCGGTCGAGCGCCGCGACCAAGGTCTCCGGCACGTAGCGGCCACCGAACGGACCGAAGCGGCCGCGCCGATCCGGAACGGCCGCCGCGGCAGTCGCGTCGGCACCTGATGCACTCGTCATGGGTCCGTCTCCAGCCGGGCCGCCGCATCGCGCACCGCCCGGACGAATTGCTCGATCTTGTGCGGGTCCTTCACGCCCGGCTCCGATTCGACGCCGCTGCTCACGTCGACACCGAACGGACGCACCGCGAGGATCGCGTCGGCGACGTTGTCCGCGGTCAGCCCGCCCGCGAGGATCAGTTCGGTCTGGCGGGCGAGTTCCGCGGCCCGGCCCCAGTCCGCGATCTCGCCGATCCCGCTGGTCGGTCCCTCGAACAGGATCCGTGCCGGCATCGGATGCGGCGACTGGCGGCCGAAGCGCACGACCGGCAGCAGCTTCACGGCGGGTGCGATCCGCAGTTCGCGCAAGTCCTCGAAGTCGGTCTGGAAATAGTCCGGCCGCAGCGTCCGGCAGATCTCGTCGACCTTCATCTGCAACGGATGTTGCGCGACCGCGAACCGGAGCAGGCCGGGCGGCGCGAGCGCGGCGAGTTGCGCCGCCTGGCCGGGCGTGACCTGGCGCGGACTCGGCGCGAACACGAAGCCGATCGCGTCGACGTTCGCGGCCGCGGCCGCGGCGACCGCGTCGGCACTGGTGATGCCGCAGATCTTGATCCACATGGCGCCAGTCTAGCCGTTTTGCCCGGAATCGGTTCGCGCGGCACGCAACACCGAACGGATCCAGGCCGCCGGATCCGGGTGAGTCATCAGCGCCGAACCGACGAGCGCGAGCCGATAGCCGAGCCGCCGCAGGCGTCGGGCATCCTCCGCGGTCGCGACGCCGCTCTCGGCCACCGCGGGCGCGGCCGCCGGCATCGCCGGGGCCAGCGCCGCGAAGCGGGTCGGCACCACCGCGAGGGTCTGCAGGTCCCGGCAATTCAACCCGACGAGCAGCGTGGCATGACCGGCGCGCGTCTGCACGATATCGCCTGCGCGCGCAAGCTCACCGGCATCGAACGCCTCGAGCAGCACGAACAGGCCGCATCGCTCGGCGGCATCGATCAGCTCCGCGCACTGCGCGTCCGACAGCATCCTGAGGATCAGCAGGACCCCGCCCGCGCCCGCGGCTCGCGCCTCGAGCACCTGGTACGGATCGACCAGGAAATCCTTGCGCATCGCCGGAACGCCGAGCGGCCGCAGCGCGGCCGCGACGCCCTCGAGATGCTCGAGCGCACCGTCGAAGCGGGTCGGTTCGGTGAGCACGGACACCGCGACCGCACCCGCGCGCGCGTACTCGCGGGCGCGGGCGAGCCAATCATCGCCCTCGACCGCGAGCGCGCCGGCGGCCGGCGAGCGCCGCTTGATCTCGGCGATCACGTCGAAGCCCTCGGCCGAGAGCGCGAGCGGCGGCGCGGGTGGCATCGCCACCATGCGCCGTTCGAGCGCCGCCGCCGGTTCGGTCAAGCGCGCGGCGACCACCCGCGCGCGGCTCGCGTGCCCCATCTCGTCGAGGAACCCGCTCATCCATCCCCCGATCGGCCGTCGCGCGACGCGGCGTATCGCACGAACTCGGCGAGCCAGTCGCCGGCGCGTCCGTCATCGAACGCACGCCGAGCGCGCAAGA
>JAKBCG010000336.1 GCA_021808035.1 Pseudomonadota bacterium | reverse complement strand
GAAACTCGTCGGCGGGAAGATCCGCATCCTGCACGTCGTGAACGAACTGATCATCGACTATGCGTTCGGGTCGGGCCTGTATGCGAACACGGTGATCGAGTCGATGCGCAGCGACGGCCAGAAGATCCTGAACCAGGCCGAGGCACTCGCCCGGCAACGGGGTCTCGAGCCAGAGGCGGTGCTGATCGAGTCGATCGGCGGGCCTGCGGCACAGTTCATCGTCGAGCAGGCGAAGGAATGGCCGGCGGACCTCATCGTCATGGGCACGCACGGCCGGCGGGGCCTGCGCCGGCTCGCGCTCGGAAGCGACGCGGAGATGGTGTTGCGTGGCACGACCACGTCGGTGCTGCTGGTGCGTCGGCCGGCGGCAAAGGGCTGAAAACGACAGGAGGTTGTCGATCATGTTCATCGCTCAACACCATGCATTGCGGGGCGCGCTGCTCGGCGCGCTCGTGGTCGTCGCCGGCGGGGCTCTCGCCGCGACCTCGGCCGCGAAGGCCGAATGGCCCACCCACGCCCAGCGCGAGCAGATGGCACGGATCCACGAACAGATGGCCGCGTGCCTGCGCTCCGACCGTCCGTTCACCGAATGCCGGCAGGAGATGATGCGGGCGTGCCGCACCGAGTTCGGCTATCGCGGGTGCCGGATGATGCACGGCGGGCAGCCCAGGGGCCGCCGCGGCGGGATGATGCAGGGCGGCGGCATGATGGGTCCGCCGGGCGGACCGACCGCGAAGCCGAACACCCCGACCTCGCCGCCGCCGCGGTAAGCGGAGGGGGGCTGCCGGGCCGGCCGAAAGGCCCCCTGGCAGCACCCGTCCGGTCCGTCCTGTCGAATATTCTTACAGCGAGCGGCATCGCGATGCCGCGGTTGTATTCAACTGATTGTTTTGATTGATTTTCCGTAAGTGGCACGGTAGTTGCTCGTTCCTTGATTTAAGCCGGCGATTGCGCCGCGCACGACCAACCGTCAAGGGAAAGCATATGAATATCGGCATGGGGTTCTCGGATCCGACGGCCCGCTCCTGGGCCAAGCGCGGCGGCGGCGCGATGCTGCTCGCCGGCGCGCTCATGTTCGGCAATGCGCAGGCGGGCTCGGTCACGGTGCCCGCCAGCGGTGACACGGGCAACTGCTATCCGTTCGATTGCAGCGATGGCAATACTCAGTATCAACAGGTATACACGGCGTCGGCATTCAGCGGCCCGACCGTGATCTCGTCGATCACGTTCTTCCAGCAGCTGTCTCAATTTCCGAGTTCGATCGGTGTCGTGCCGGGGACCTACACGATCTCCTTCTCGACCACGTCGGCGGTCGTGAACAACCTCGCGGCTACCTTTTCGAGCAATCTCGGCGCGGACAACCAAACGTTCTTCTCGGGCACACTCGGGGGGCTCGGCAACACCTTGACGATCACCGGCACGCCGTTCGACTACAACCCGATGAACGGCAATCTGTTGATGAACGTCTCGATGAACTACAGCGAGTCGGTGAACAACGGGAGCGGCAACACCTACATGGAAGCCAATAGGACCGGGTCCTCGTCGAGCCGCGTCTCGGGCTCAGGCACGTCCGGCTTCGCCGACAGCATCGCACTCGTCACGGAGTTCAACGCCAGCCCCGCGACTGTTCCGGAGCCTGCGACCTGGGCACTATTTGCCGCGGGACTCGCCGGCGCCGGGCTGATGTTGCGCCGGCGGCGACGATCGGCTTGACGCCTCGAGGGTCGGAAGCGGCGCCCGGGGGAGTCCCCGACGCCGCTCAGACCAGGGAAACGCCCGCAGCGATGCGGGCGTTTTTATTTCCGGACCGCCGCAGCCACCCAGCGGCTGTCGGCAAAATTGACAACGATTTGTTCCGACCACCGCCCGTAATCGGAATGGCATTGTTAATTTATTGATATCAATAGTAAATCGTCATTTGGCATCGATATTGCTAGATCCCCGGGGCGAGAGGCAATGCACCAAACCCAAGGGGAATCTGTTCATGACGAAGTTGAAATGGTTGAGTTCGCTCGGGGCCGTGGCCGCCGTCGGGTCCGCGCTCGCGATGCCGGCGTCCGCGACGCCGATCACCTGGGATTTCTTCGCGCTGGCCGGGGGGACGAACCAAGCGCTCGGCGCGCAGTACGACTTCACCAATCCGCTTGCGCCGGGTCAAGCGATCGGTGCGTATGCGCTGGTGCCGAAGGACAATACGCCGGGGAAGTGGGCCGTCAGCGGCTGTTCGGACACGAGCGACACGACCAATGGCCCGTGCCTGTATGCGAAGGGTGCCGGGACGATGTCCGGGAATCCGGAGCGCGGGCTCGGCCTGATTCCGAATTCCCAGTACGAGATCTTCAATCCGGACGGAATCGGGCTCATCTCCAGTGCGCCGATCTTGTCGGTGAGCATCGGCTCGGTGCAGAGCGGCGAGTCCTGGCAGCTGCAGGGCTGCGACTTCCACGGTGCGTGCACGACGCTCGATCAAGGGGTCGGCGGTGGCACGAACGGGGTGATCACGCTCGATCATTTCGGCAGCTATGCGGCCTATGTCGTCGACGTGCCGTGCGCCAACTCGGCGACGTGCTCCTTGGGTAGCACGGACTCCAGCAACAACATCCTTTTGATGTCGGTCACGACGTCGGTGCCGGAACCGGCGACCTGGGCGCTGTTCGCGGCGGGACTCGCCGGCGTCGGGGTGATGCTGCGCCGACGGCAACGATCGGCTTGAGGCGTTGAGCTTGCAGGCGCTCGGGGGAGGCTCCGAGCGCCATTTAACCCACGGAAACGCTCGCAGTGATGCGGGCGTTTCCCATTTCGGCTTCGGATCGTAGGCCGTAAGCGGCGAGCACGTCGCGCATCGGTGCGAACGAGAACTCGCCGAGCAGCCGGCGCAACCGATCCTCGCAGCAATGCAGGTTGGTGTAATGCCGGAATCGCGATAGCCAGGGCACCTCGACGCGGGGTTGATCGGGGTCGATCTCCCAAGGGTGAAAATAGAAGACGGCAGGCCGATCCCCGCCGTTGGCGCTGCGTACCGCGCCGC
>JAKBCG010000335.1 GCA_021808035.1 Pseudomonadota bacterium | reverse complement strand
GCGATCTCAGTGGGCAGCCACGCGGCGTGCACGACGCGCAGATCTTCGCGCTCGAGGGCGACCGGCAACGTGCCGATGAACGCGACGAACCGTTCCTTCCACGCGGCCGTCGCCGTCCGGCTGTGCGCGAATTCGCCGCCCGGCGCTTGCTCTTTCCGGTCGGGGTCCAGGACCCACGCGTTGCCGGGCTTCGCGTCGTTGCGCAGGATGTTCAGTTCGTGATTGCCGAGCACGCACTGCGCCAGCTCACCGGCGACGAGCGACATCACGAAATCCACAACCGCCGTGCTATCGGGGCCGCGGTCGCACAGATCACCGACGAAGACCAGACGACGTCCGGCGGGATGAGCGCCTTGCGTGTCGTAACCTAATTGCGCGAGCAAACGGCGCAGGGGTTCGATCTCGCCGTGAACGTCACCGACGATATCGAGCGGTCCGTCGAACATTCGCGCGACGAGCGCGACCGATGGATCAGGCATGACCAGCCTCCCTGCGCATCGCGCAGATATAGCATAGGCGGCAGCGTGGACGTCACTCACCAGCCGGGATAGCGGTCGACGAACGCGGGCGACGAGAGATCGGCCGAGCCCGACAGCGCCGCCGACAGATCGCGGGCGATCGTTTCGAGCTCCGTGCGCAGTTCCACCGGCGCGAGCCATCGGTCGGGAATCGCGCCGGCGCCGTACAACGTCCCGGCGATGTTGCCGGCGATCGCACCGGTGCTGTCGCTATCGCCCGAATGATTCACCGCCAGGATCACTGCTTCCTCGAAGTTTCGCGTCGCGAGCACACCGTAGAGAGCGATCGCGAGCGCCTCCTCGGCGACCCAGCCGCCGCCGAGCGATTCGACCGTCGCGCGGTCCGGTCGACCGCCAGCGGCGAGCGATCGGGCGCGCTCGATCGCCCGTAACGTTTCGGCGTGTTTCGGTTCGAGCACGAGCCGCCGCGTCGCCTCGTCGATCGCCAAGTCGATCGGTTGTCCTCGATGGAGATCGCCGATCAGCGTCGCCAGGAAGCCGCTCGCGAGCGCCGCGGTCGGATGCCCGTGCGTCAGTGCGGCGATATCCGCAGCAAGCTCGAACACCCTCGTTCGATCGGCGACCAGGCCGACCGGTGCGATCCGCATCGGCGCGCCGCAGCCCTTGCTGTCGTTGACCGCGGGTTTGCCGAACGCGGTCGCGTCCTGCAGCGCCGCGAGGCAGGTGGCGCCGGGTTCACGGCGGGACCACAGCGCGCGCACGCCGATGAGCCAGCCGTCGGAGTCGACGCGGGCGTTGAGGGTGAGTCCCTGCGTGGCCGCCCAGCGCAGGTACGCATGGTGTACGACCGATGGCGGGTGGCAGATTCCACGCGCTTGATACCGCACCATCGCGCGAATCAGTCCCTCCGCGGTGAACAGGGTCATTTGCGTGTCGTCGGTGATCGCCCCGATCCGACCGAAGGCCTCGACGTAGTCCCGGATGCCGCCCTCGCCGTGGCGCGCGACGATCTCGGCCACATTGCAAAACTCGACCGGCGCGCCCAGTGCGTCGCCGACGGCCCCACCGAGCAGGCAGCCGCGGACGCGCGATTCCTCCGACCGCACCCGAATCATCGGGCCGCCGATCGGGCGGCCGCTCTCGCGCCGCCGTGTAGATACACGTTCGCGCACGCCCGCAGGGTGTTGTGGTGGATGTCGAGCACCTTGCGCAGCGGCGTCTGGTAGCCACCCGCGAGGTTCCACGCGATCGGCACACCGGCGGTCGCGGCTGACTCGAACACCCGCCGGTCCCGTTCCGCGAGATCTCTCGTGGTCATCCAGCCCCCGAGCGGGTCGTCGATGTGCGGGTCGGCGCCGGCTTGATAGAGCACCACGTCGCCCGCGGCCCGCAGCGCCTGTGCGGCGACGATCAGGCCGTTGAACGTACAGTAGCCGCCGGCGCGCTCGTGGTGCGCATGATGAAAGCCCGAGCACGGCGCGACCTCGACCCGACCGTTGCGCAGCGCCGCGCGCGCGGCACACCACATCGCCCCGCACGTGAAAGGCAACGACGCCGCAACACCCGCATCGGTGGTGCCGAAACCGTTCGGCAGATCGCCCCGCAGGACCGCGTCGACGTACGCCGGATCGTGCGTTCGCTTCAGGTCCTCGACCGCGACGGGCGTTGGGGCAATCACCTCGATCGGCTCGCCGCGCTCGCGCCAGTCCGCGACGACCGCACGCGGCTTCGCCGCGCTCGGCGAGAAGCTGTCGACCGACGCGTTCATCGCCTCGCCGCAGAAAACCGGAATGAGAGCGAGTTCGTGCATCCGGATCCTCAACGTGCGCACAGCGCCTGCAGGCATCGGAACCAGTCGTCGAGGCGGCTGCGGATCGCGCGCAGCGTGACGCCGCCCGCCAACGGCAGCGGCAGCGTGAAACAAACCCCGGCCCGTTGCCCGGCATCGGCCGAGATCGGCCAGGCCCGAAACGCATAGCGGACCGTATTGACCTTGGTCACGATCTCGCGGGCCCGATTCTCGTCCATCCGCACGATGCACATCGCGTGCACCTCCTCGAACTCACCGGCGTGATCACGGCACTCGTCGAAGAAGTAGAACCGGACGTCGAAGCCATGCGCACTGGCCTCGAGTTCGTCTGCGACGTTGGCCGGCGCGCCCGCGCGAATGTCCCATTAGAGCAGGATGCGCTGCAAGACTTCCGGTGTCAGCCGTTGGACGACCCGGTCGAGACGCAGGTGGCTGCTCTGGCAGAATCGATACTGCAAATCGACCGTACCGTCGAAGCCCAGCACCTCGGTGACCACGGCAAGCATCTCCGCCGCGACGAGCGCCGGTTCGTCGGCGAGCGGCGCAGGGAAGCGCTTACGGTAATTGCGCGCGGATCCGCCGATCGCGAACCCGCGCCCGGTGAGCGGGCCTGCGATCCGTGACGCGATCGCCTGCAGTGCCGGGTCCTCTCGCTCGCCCGGCCCCACTTCGATCAGCACGGGCGAGAACGGCTCCGACCAGAGTTGCACGTAGAGCGGCCCGGACGGGTCGGCGAACTCGACGATAAGGAACCGAAAAGTT
>JAKBCG010000334.1 GCA_021808035.1 Pseudomonadota bacterium | reverse complement strand
GTTGATCAGGATCACCGAGACCTTCGGATTCGACAGGATCAGCTTGAACGCCGCGCTGACCCGCTCCTTCGTCGCGCCGCCGCCGACGTCGAGGAAGTTCGCCGGGGCGCCGCCGTGCAACTGGATCAGATCCATCGTCGCCATCGCGAGCCCCGCGCCGTTCACCATGCAGGCGATGTTGCCGTCCAGCGAGACGTAGTTCAGCTCGTGCTCGGCGGCGTGCCGCTCCATCGGATCTTCCTGGGACGGATCGCGCAGCGCCGCGAGGTCGCGCTGGCGGAACAGCGCGTTGTCCTCGATGTTGATCTTCGCATCCAGCGCGACGAGCTGCCCCTCGCCGGTCAGGATCAAGGGGTTGACCTCGACCAGACTCGCGTCGCGCTCGAGGTAGAGACGGTAGAGCGCGCGGGCGATCCGGCCGAACTGCGCGACCTGATCGCCCGCGAGTCCGAGCCCGAACGCGAGCTGCCGGCACTGATAGTCCTGCAGCCCGGCGGCCGGATGCACGTCGATCCGCAGGATCTTGTCCGGCTCGCGTTCGGCGACCTCCTCGATCTCCATCCCACCCGCGGCCGAGGCGACGAACGCGATCCGCCCCGCGTCGCGGTTCAGCACCACGCTCAAGTAGTATTCGCGGGCGATGTTCGAGCCCTGCTCGACGTAGACCCGCTCCACCGGCAAGCCCTCGGGGCCGGTCTGGTGGGTCACGAGCCGGGTGCCGAGCATGCCCGCCGCCGCCGCGCCGACCGCGTCGAGGTCCTTCGCGAGCTTGACCCCGCCCGCCTTGCCGCGGCCGCCGGCGTGCACCTGCGCCTTCACGACCCAGACGCCGCCGCCGAGCCCGCGTGCCGCCGCGATCGCCCCCGCCGCCGAGTCCGCGATCGCGCCGTTCGGCACCGGGATGCCGTACTCGGCGAACAATCTCTTCGATTGGAACTCATGCAGATTCATGGAGGGCCCTTCCCGTCGATCGGAGCGCGTCAGGCCGGGTATTCTGAATTAAGCTCTGCATCTGCGCAAAGCCGATATCCGAGGAGTGGCGCTTGGCAAACGCGATCGACCGGCCGTCCAGCCCCCGCGCCGCGCTCGCGTGGCGCATCCTCGGGCTCCTGAACCTGTATCGGATCCTCGTTCCCCTCGCGCTGCTCGCGGTCGCGACGGTCTCGGGGTTGCGCACGCTGTCGGTCGGCTCGCCGCGGGTGTTCTTCGGGGCGACGCTTGCGTACCTCGCGTTCGGCCTGCTGAACGTGATCGCGGTCCGGCGGCGGCTCTCGACCGAGCGGACCCAGCTCGTGCTGCAGGCGGGCGTCGACCTCGGGATGCTGACCCTGATCCTCGTCGCCTGCGACGGGGTCACGAGCGGCTTGGGGTCGCTGTTCCTGGTCCCGGTCGGCGCCCTCGCGTTCCTGCTGCCGATGAACCGCGGGCTGTTCCTCGCGGCGATCGCCGCGCTCGCGCTGCTGATCTCGACGATCGCGGAGCAGTTGGGCGGCCGCGCGAACGCGTCCGCGTACGCGACCGCCGGCGTGCTCGGTGCGTTGCTGTTCCTCGCGGCCGCGGCCGCGAGTTTCGTCGCCAACCGGATGCGCGAGAGCGAGGACCTCGTGCGGCAGAAGGAGATCGACCTCGCGAACCTCGCGGAGCTCTCGCAGTACATCCTGCAGCACCTGCGCGAGAGCCTGCTGGTGGTCGACGGCGACGACCGGATCCGCCTGATCAACGAGTCGGCCGCGCAGATCCTCGGCGAGGATCGGGCGCACCCGGACGAGCTGCTCGGCGAGGTCTCGCCGCGGCTCCTGTACGCGCTCAGCACCTGGCGCCGGCACGCACTCGACGGGGAATCGCCGCCGACCTTCGTCGCAGCGGACGGCGGGCGCGTGATCCAGCCGCACTTCGCGCCGCTCGGCAGCAGCCCCGGCGGCCCGACCCTGATCTTCCTCGAGGACACCAGCGTGATGGCCGAGCGCGTGCAGCAGAGCAAGCTCGCCGCGCTCGGCCGGCTGTCCGCGAGCATCGCCCACGAGATCCGCAACCCCGTCGGCGCGATGAGCCACGCCGGTCAGCTGCTCGCGGAAGCCGCCGACCTCGCTCCCGAGGAGCGGCGGCTGACGACGATCATCCGCGCCAACGCCGAGCGGGTGAGCACCATCATCAACAACGTGCTGCAGCTGTCGCGCCGCGAGGAGACGCGCCCGGAGAGGCTGCCGCTCGCCGCCTGGATCGACGATTTCCTGCGCGAATTTCTCGAGACGATGCAGGTCGCGCCCGCGGCGCTGCGGATCGGTCCGCCCGACCCCGCGACCGACGGCCCGACCCTCGAGGTCCGCTTCGACCCGGGACACCTGCGCCAGGTCGTCTGGAACCTCTGTGACAACGCGCTGAAATACGGCGTGGACGGGATCGAGCTCACCTACGGCCGGCTCGCGCCGAACGCCCGCCCGTTCCTCGAAGTCGCGGATCGCGGACCCGGGATCGATCCCCAGGCCGCGGACCGGATCTTCGAGCCGTTCTTCACCGGTCGCCAGGGCGGCACCGGACTCGGACTGTTCATCGCCCGGGAGCTCAGCCAGCTCAATAGGGCGGTGCTGCTGTACGAGCCACGGTCGGGCGGCGGCAGCGTGTTCCGGATCGTGTTCGCCGATCCCCAGCGTTGGGAAGAGTAGCCGCGCCCGCGCGATCACAGCGCGCCCCGGCTACAATGGAGCGATGCCCTCACCTTCGATCCTGATCGTCGACGACGAACCGGACCTGTGCGAGCTGCTCGCGATCACGCTCGAGCGGATGAACCTTGCGACCCGCAGCGCGGCGAACCTCGCCGCGGCGCGCAAGCTCCTCGCGACGGAACGCTTCGCCCTGTGCCTGACGGACATGCGCCTGCCCGACGGCGACGGTCTCGAACTCGTCGAGTGGATGCAGACGCACGCCCCGAACGTCCCGGTCGCGGTGATCACCGCGCACGGCAACATGGAAACCGCGGTCAAGGCGCTGAAGCTCGGCGCCTTCGACTTCGTGTCGAAGCCGGTCGATCTCGCGGTGCTGCGCAAGCTCGTCGGCAGCGCGCTCAAG
>JAKBCG010000333.1 GCA_021808035.1 Pseudomonadota bacterium | reverse complement strand
ACCACGATCGGCACGGTCGACGCGTTCACGACCCCGAATCAGGCCGAGAACGGCGGCGGGATATTCGACACCGGTCTGCACACGACGACGATCGAGCAGAGCGCGATCATCGGCAACAAGGCGACCGGCGGCGGTGCGCTGTCCGGACGTTCGACCACGATCGACAATATCGTGAACTCGACGATCGCGAACAACGTCGCGCAGGATACCGCCGGCGGGATCACGACCAACGGACGGGTGAACCTGGAGAACGCGACCGTGTCGGGCAATCAGGTCGTGCCGACCTCGACGACCGAATCGGCGGGCGCCGGCGTCGGCCTGAGCGCGTTCGGTTCTGGTCAGTTCACCTACGTGAACACCATCATCTCGAACAACGTCGTGACCGGTGGGACGACACCGGTGTTGTCGAATTGCGGCACGTCGGGTAGCGGCTCGTCGACGAACTTCCTGATCTCGGATGGTCACAACCTCGAGGACGGGAACAGCTGCAACCTGACGGCGGCCGGGGATCTGAAGAACACCGACCCGCAGTTGCTGCCGCTCGCGAACAACGGGGGTCTCACCGACACGTTCGCGCTCCCGCAGACGAGTCCCGCGGTCGACGCGGGGGACAACTCGCAGTGCCCGAACAACGACCAGCGCGGCAGCCTCCGGCCCGCGGATGGCAACCTCGACGGGGTGTTCGTCTGCGACATCGGCGCGTTCGAACTGTTCGTGCACACCGCGGACATCCACATCGACGACATGACCGCGCCGGACCGGGCGTACGCGACCGATCCGATCACGATCGTGATCACCACGCACAACGATCCGGCGGCCACGACCTCCGCGACCGGCGTCACGCTGACGACCGCGCCGCTCCCGGCCGCGTTTACGGTCGGCAGCGCCGAGGTCGTCACGCCGAACGGCACCGTGGCCTGCACGGTCGCGAGCGGCGTCGTCACCTGCAACATCGGTACGCTCGCGCCGGGCGAGTCGGCGACCGCAACGATCGTCGGATCGGCGAGTTCACCCGGCGAGCTCGCGATCACCGCGACCGTCGCGTCGACCGCGCCGATCGATCCGAACCTCGCGAACAACACCGCGACCGTTCACGTGCAGG
Source organism: Pseudomonadota bacterium (assembly GCA_021808035.1). Classification (GTDB taxonomy): domain Bacteria; phylum Pseudomonadota; class Gammaproteobacteria; order Steroidobacterales; family Steroidobacteraceae; genus Bog-1198. Next base: position 1,983 of record JAKBCG010000333.1, on the reverse strand, counting down.
TGACCGGCAATGCCGACATGGGCGTCGTCGCGACCGGTAGCGCGATCCCGGTGCTCGCCCTTGCGAACACTGATCTGCCGTTCACGGTCACGAACAATGGACCGGACACCGCGAACGAGGTCCGAGTCGCTGCGTTCCTGCCGGTCGACATGACCTATCAGTCGATGTCGAGCAGCCAGGGGAGTTGCGCGTACTCCAGCACGGACGGCTTCGTGACCTGTACGATCGGCCAGATGGCGAGCGGTGCGACCGTCACGGGAACGCTGACCGTGTCGAGTGCGATCGGCGGCAATCAATCGGTGCTGTTCGGAGTCGCGGCGAACGAGCGCGATCAGCAGCCCGACAACGACACGTCCACCGTGGCGCTGCAGGTCACGCCGTGGGCGGACCTCTCGCTCGCGATGAGTTCGACCGTGACCAGCGTGACCACCGGTCATACGGTGCCGGTGAGCGTAGTGGTCAGCAACGTGAACGGCTTGCCGACGACCAACGTCAATGCGGTCGTGACGTTGCCGAACGGCGTGACGTTCGACGGTGCGGATTCGCCGGCGAACTGCACCGCGAGCGGGAGCACGGTGACCTGCACGACCCCGACGCTCGCAGTCGGCGCGCAGGCGACCAGCCAGTTCTACGTGAAGGCGATGTCGGCGGGCACGATGACCCTGAATGGCACCGTGTCCTCGGACCTCACCGACACGGTCGCGACCAACAACAGTTCGTCGGTGGCGTTCAACGTTTCCACCCCGAGCGGCGGCGGCTGCACGGCTCGGCCGGGCGGTGCGGTCGATCCGGTGCTCGCCTCGCTGCTGTTCGCCGGGATCCTCGGTCTTGCCGCGCGTCGCCGGAGTGCCGCCAAGGAGCGGAACGAGTGACTTGATCCCCTTGCCACTCGGTCCCCGCACACGCCCGGCCATTGCCGGGCGTGCTTTTTTTTGATAGTCCTGGTGAGGCGATGCAGACGCGAGCGTGGTGGGCGGCGGTGGTGCGGGATCTGGGGCTCGATCGGGCGCCCCAACCGTATGCCGACCGGGCGTTCCTCGCGCTGGCCGCGGCCGGGCTCGCCGTTTGCGGCGTGCTCTGGACGGTGCTGCGGATCGATCCGCACGGCTCGGTGCTCGCGGGGACGATGGCCTGGCTCGGCGCGCTCGCGCTGCAGCCCATCGTCGAGGAGACCCTGTTCCGTGGCTTGTTCCAAGGTGCGCTCGCGCGTACCTCGGTGGGTCGGCGAAGGGCCGCCGGCGTGTCGGTCGCGAACGCGATCGCGTCGGCCGCGTTCGTCGGCGTGCATCTCATGCATCACACCCTGGGCTGGGCACTCGCGACCGGACCGGCCTCGCTCGCGCTCGGCTGGCTGCGCGAGCGGCGGGGCGGCACGTGGTCGGCGATCCTGCTGCACGGCGTGTTCAACGCGGAATTCTTCGCGACCGCGGCGATCTTCGCCCGCTGAGACCGGGTGCATGCGCGGCGCGCGGAACCGTGGTGAGGCGCGCATCCACCGACTACACTGGCGCCCAGACGTCGGTGACCGCAGGGGTCCGGGAGCGAGGAGCATGGCGAAAGACGAGACGATGCAGGCGGACCTGACCAAGGCGGCGCTCGATTATCACGAGTTCCCGGTGCCCGGGAAGCTGTCGATCACCGCGACCAAGCAGTTGAGCAACCAGAACGACCTCGCGCTCGCGTATTCGCCGGGGGTCGCGGCCGCCTGCGACGCGATCGTCGCGGATCCGCTGAACGCGTTCCGATTCACCGGCCGCGGCAACCTCGTCGGCGTGATCACGAACGGGACGGCGGTGCTCGGGCTCGGCGCGATCGGACCCCTCGCCGCGAAGCCGGTGATGGAAGGCAAGGCGGTCCTGTTCAAGAAGTTCGCCGGGATCGACGTGTTCGACATCGAGATCGAGCAACGGGATCCCGAGAAGCTCGTGGAGGCGATCGCGGCGCTCGAGCCGACCTTCGGCGCGATCAACCTGGAGGACATCA
>JAKBCG010000332.1 GCA_021808035.1 Pseudomonadota bacterium | reverse complement strand
CGTGATGGTGTTCCCCAGCCGGACCGACACCTTCGGACTCGTGAACCTCGAGGCCGCCGCCTGCGGCGTTCCGGTCGCCGCCTACCCGGTCACCGGGCCGATCGACGTGATCGAGGATGGGGTGTCCGGCGTGCTCGACGAGGACCTCTCGGCGGCCGCCCGGCGAGCGCTCGACCTGGATCCGCGGGCGTGCCGCCGACGCGCGCTGGACTTCGACTGGGAGACCTGTAGCCGCGAGTTCGTCGCGAACCTCGCGCCGAACGACGGAGGACGCGTGGGCTCCGTGCCGGCGCGCCGCGTCAGCCGAAGTTGATCTTCGCCTCGAGGTTGGTCCGCGAATCGGCGGTCGAGAGCGCTTCCTCCAGCGCGATCCGGCCCTCGCGCACGAGGTTGTAGAGCGCGCTGTCGAAACTCTGCATCCCGCGTTCCGTCCCGGTGCGCAGCGCCTCCTTGACGCCGATCACATCGCCGTTCTTGATCAATTCGCTGATGTGCGCGGTGTTCATGAGCACCTCGCAGGCCGCGACCCGCGCACCGCTTTTGGTGGACACGAGGCGTTGCGACAGGATCGCGCGCAGGTACTGGGACAGGTCCAGGAAGATCTGATTGTGCTGGTCGCGCGGGAACATGTTGATGATCCGGTCGAGCGTCTCCGCGCAATTGTTCGCGTGCAACGTCGCGATGCACAGGTGTCCGGTCCCGGCGAGCGTGATCGCCGCATCCATCGTCTCGCGGTCGCGGATCTCGCCGATCAGGATCACGTCCGGCGCGGCCCGGACCGCGCTACGCAACGCGCGCGCGTAGGACTTCGTGTCGAGACCGACCTCGCGCTGATTCACGATCGACTTCTTGTTGGTGTGCAGGAACTCGATCGGATCCTCGATCGTCAGGATGTGGTCGGACGAGGTTTCGTTGCGATGGTTGATCATCGCCGCGAGCGTCGTCGATTTGCCGGCACCGGCGCCGCCGACCATCAGGATCAAGCCGCGCCGCAACATCACCAGATCTTTGAGGATCTCCGGCATGCCGAGATCCTCGAGACGGGGCATGTCCGCGGTGATGTAGCGCAGGACCATCGCCGGATAGCCCCGTTGATAGAAGACGTTCACGCGAAACCGGCCGAGACCCGGCTCGGAGATCGCGAAGTCGATCTCCAGGTCCTCGGTGAAGTGATCGATCTGCTCCTGGTTCATCAGGCCGAGCGCCGCCTGGCGGACCGTCTCCGGGGTCAGCACCTGCTTGTTCACCGGGAAGATCTTGCCTTCGATCTTGATCTTCACCGGCGCGTTGCTCGTGAAGAACAGGTCCGAGGCCTTCTTCTCGACCATCAGCTTGAACAACGGCTTGGTGTTCATCGGCTGCACGGGGACGGTCGCGGCCATGGCGTTCAGAACACCTCGTCTTCGCGTTCCTGGACGATGCGCAACGACTGCGAGGTCTCGTCGAGCACCCGGCTCTCGCGCTTGCTCTCGAGCTTCACGCGCAGGCGCAGCTCGTTCTTCGAGTCGGCGTTGCGCAGCGCATCCTCGTAGGAGATCAGATGGGCTTCGTAGAGCTCGAACAAGGCCTGATCGAACGTCTTCATGCCGAGCCGGTTCGACCGGGCCATCACGTCCTTGATCTTTGACACCTCGCCCTTGAAGATCAGATCCGAGATCAACGGCGACTGCAGCATGATCTCCATCGCGGCGATCCGCCCGCTGCCCGACTCGCGCGGAATCAGCCGCTGCGAGATCAACGCCCGGACGTTCAAGGACAGGTCCATCAACAGCTGTTCCCGGCGTTCCTCGGGGAAGAAGTTGATGATGCGGTCGAGCGCCTGATTGGAGTTGTTCGCGTGCAGGGTCGCGAGCACGAGATGGCCGGTCTCCGCGAACTGGATGCCGTACTCCATCGTCTCGCGATCGCGGATCTCGCCGATCAGGATCACGTCCGGCGCCTGCCGCAGGGTGTTCTTCAGCGCGACCATCCAGCTCTCGCAGTCAACGCCGACCTCGCGATGGGTGATCACGCAACCGCGGTGCGGGTGCACGTACTCGACCGGATCCTCGATCGTCACGATGTGGCCGCGCGTCTTTTCGTTGCGGTAGCCGACCATCGCGGCGAGCGACGTCGACTTGCCGGAACCGGTCCCGCCGACCAGGATCACGAGCCCGCGCTTCGAGAGCACGACCTCCTTCAGGACCGCGGGCAATTCCAGTTCCTCGATCGTCGGGATCTTCGCGTTGATCGTGCGGAGCACCGCGCCGGTGTGCCCCTGCTGGATGAACGCGCTCACGCGAAACCGGCCGATGCCGGGCGGGGCGATCGCGAAATTGCATTCCTTGCTCGCGTCGAAATCGCGCGTCTGTCGATCGTTCATGATCGACCGGACGAGTACCGCGCTCTGTTCAGGCGTGAGCGCCCGCTCGGACTGGGGCCGGATCTCGCCATCGATCTTGATCGCGGGAGGGAACCCGGCGGTGATGAACAGATCCGAGCCCTTCTTCTCTACCATGCGCCGCAGGAGATCCTGCATCAGGCGAATCGCTTGGTCGCGTTCCATGTCAGATGCTGTCCTTGTTCTGTGCCTTGTAGCGGGCCTCTTCGCGGCTGACGAAGCCCTTCTGGACGAGGTCCTGCAGGCATTGATCCAGGGTTTGCATCCCCTGGGCCTGGCCCGTCTGGATCGCCGAGTACATTTGGGCGATTTTCCCCTCGCGAATCAAGTTGCGGATCGCCGGCGTCCCGATCATGATTTCGTGCGCCGCAATACGGCCGCCGCCATTGCGCTTCATCAAGGTCTGCGATATCACCGCGCGCAGGCTCTCCGAGAGCATCGCCCGTACCATCTCCTTCTCCGCGGCGGGAAAGACGTCGACGATGCGATCGATGGTCTTCGCGGCGGAACTCGTATGCAACGTCCCGAACACGAGGTGTCCGGTCTCGGCCGCGGTGAGCGCGAGACGGATGGTCTCCAGATCGCGCATTTCACCGACCAGCACCACATCCGGATCCTCGCGCAACGCCGAGCGCAGCGCCTCGCTGAACCCGAGCGTATCCCGATGCACCTCCCGCTGGTTCACCAGGCAGCGCTTGCTCTCGTGCACGAA
>JAKBCG010000014.1 GCA_021808035.1 Pseudomonadota bacterium | reverse complement strand
CGGCGCGAAGACCGGCAAGGCGCACGTGATCAAGTCGCACCACAACGTCGGCGGCCTGCCGGAGCGGATGAAGCTGAAGCTCCTCGAGCCGTTGCGCGAGCTTTTCAAAGATGAGGTGCGGCGGCTCGGCGTGCAGCTCGACCTGCCGCACGAGATGGTCTACCGGCATCCGTTCCCCGGGCCCGGGCTCGGCGTGCGCATCCTCGGCGAGATCGAGAGATCCCAGGCGGACCTGCTGCGGCGTGCCGACGCGATCTTCATCGAGGAACTGCGTCGCGACGGCCTGTACGACCAGGTCAGCCAGGCGTTCGCCGTGTTCCTGCCGGTACGCTCGGTCGGCGTGATGGGCGACGGACGCCGGTACGACCCGGTGATCGCGCTGCGCGCGGTCGAGACGGTGGACTTCATGACCGCGCGCTGGGCGCGCCTGCCCTATGATTTCCTGGACCGCGTCGTCCATCGCATCGTGAACGAGGTCCCGGGCATCTCGCGGGTGGTGTACGACGTCACCGGCAAGCCGCCCGCGACGATCGAGTGGGAGTGACAGGGCGTCCCGTTTGATCTTGCCACGGTTCGCGGTCAGTCCGTACCGTCGGGAACCAGGGCGAAGCTGGTAATAACCCCGCACCGAAATTTCCAGTTCGATTTCGTAGCCTGGGTGTCCGAAGTGTCGGCGACGGTGGTCTGTGTTAGTTTGGGGCGATGGATAAGAGCATCAAACGGTTCAGCAGCCTCGAGGCGATGAAGTCTGATGAGTATCGCGTGTGGCAGCGCCTTTCAGGGCGCGATCGTATCCGCGCAGTCATGGACCTCAACCTTGACCTTTATGCGCTGAAAGGACATTTAGCTGATGCACCGAGACTTCAAAGAACTGTTGTCAGCCTTCAACGCCGAACGGGTTAAATACCTTATTGTTGGCGGATACGCTGTTTCGTTTCATGCCCAGCCGCGTGCGACCAAAGACTTGGACATTTTGATTGGCGCCGACGCTGAGAACAGCAAAGCCGTCTATGCCGCGCTCTCAAAGTTTGGAGCACCAATCGAAGGCTTAAGCGCAAAGGATTTCGCCGAACCGGATAACTTCTTTCGAATGGGTACGCCGCCGGTGATGGTAGACATCATGCCAAAAATCAGCGGCGTTGAATTCGAGCAGGCATGGAGCCGGCGGGTGGACGTACGAATAGACGATGATTTGTCCGTACCCTTTATAGCTCGACAGGACCTGCTGATTGCCAAGCTTGCGGCTGGCCGAGCACAGGATTTGATCGATGTCGATGCTTTACGCGAAAGCAGCCGGAGTCAAGGCATCGATCAGCGGCAAAGTCCGTCTTCTCCCACCAAGGGCGCTGAAAATGAACTTGATCAAATCAGGAAACAGGGGCCCGAGGACTGGTTGAAGCAACGGCAGCAGACGAGTTCGGCAGAGACACTCGAGGAATTGCGAGCGCAGGGCCGTGAAGATTGGCTGAAATTGCGGCAACATCAAACGCGAGAGACTTTCCGGGATTCTCCCGATCAATCCGCCGAGAAGGATCTGGATGCCAAGCGGGATCATCTGTCTGGGCGACTGGATAAAGGGCTCGACGACGATCTGTAATTGCCGCTTGCCGGAATATGCCCTGAAGCGCAGTCCAAGTGGATTTTGCTGTGCCAATCGGATGATCCTCATCGCATGACGCACTGATAGGCCCACCCTTTCGCCATCTATCGGCTTCTATCGCGCTCAAGCGGAGTTGTTTGTCGGTAGATCTGACGGTAAGTGAGCCGTACGCTTGGGAAAAGGCTAACAGGATCAGGTGCTTATAAGTGCCGGAGACAATTGAGTGGGAGTGATGGGTTAAAGTGGACATTGAAAATTGAGCGGAGACCGCTCAATATGCGAGGTATGCTTAAGCGACCACAGCTCTCGGAGAGGCTGCGCGCTGCGCTAAGATCCAGTCCTGCGGTAGCGCTGATCGGTCCACGTCAGTGCGGCAAGACTACTCTCGCCCGGCAGCTTGCAAGTTCCTCGAAGAGCACTTATTTCGATCTGGAAAATCCTGTCGACCTGGCCCGCCTGTTCGAGCCCATGACGGCGCTCGAGCAATTGCGCGGACTTGTCGTGATTGATGAGGTTCAGCGTCATCCCGATCTCTTCCCGATTCTCAGGGTATTGTTGGACCGCAAGCCCATTCGAGCGCGTTTCCTCATTCTGGGCAGTGCATCACCCGAGTTACTACGCCAAAGTTCCGAAACTCTGGCAGGCCGGCTTGCCATTGTCGAGATGGCCGGATTCACGCTTGAAGAGATCGGTCGCCCGGATCTCAACCGCTTGTGGTTAAGAGGCGGCTTCCCGCGCTCGTTCCTGGCGCGAACGGAAGCGGCGAGTACCGCATGGCGCGAGGATTTTATCCGCACGTTCCTCGAACGCGATTTGGCTCAACTCGGGGTGCAAGTGCCCTCGGGCACCATGCGCAGATTCTGGACAATGACCGCCCATTACTCAGGTGGGATTTGGAATAGCTCGGAGATTGGGCGATCCCTGGGGGAGGCTCATACGACAGTGAAACGCCATCTCGACGCCTTGTCCGGCGCGCTTGTGGTGCGTGTCCTTGAGCCTTGGTTCGAGAACGTCGGTAAACGGTTGGTTAAATCCCCGAAAGTTTACATTCGGGATTCGGGACTGCTGCATACGCTGCTCGGCGTTGGCGACCGCCGACAGCTTGAAGGGCATCCCGTGGTCGGCGGATCATGGGAGGGTTTTGTCATCGAGCAACTTCTCGCTCACCTAACCAAGGCCAAGACCTATTACTGGCGGACACAGGCTGGCGCAGAACTCGACCTGTTGTTGTTTCTGAATGGGCGGCGTATTGGAATCGAGATAAAGCGGGCAGATGCACCGAAGATGACGCCGTCGATGGGTTCGGCACTCGACGACCTGGAATTGCATCGGCTGTTGGTGGTTTACCCTGGTTCGGTGCGATATACCCTTCGTCCCAAGGTGGAAGTGATGTCGCTGGCGCAGTGCGTGGCCGAACTGGCTTGACGATGCGGCACAGTAGCCTTCACGGCGGCATGGATCGGCAATAGATAATACCGACGTTTTCGATTGCTACTGATCAATTGACGGTGTATTTGACGGTAAATCCGTCACATGCCAACAGGAAATCCCGGAGTTTTGGGAGTAGCGCGCGTTCTGAGGCCGGGCTTCTAGGTCAAACGTACGGTCGCTCCGACGCTGACACCATCGACGCGCTTGGCGATGCATGATCTGAAGCTCGAGTCGCTGACCGTCGTACATGCGGGCGACCAGGACGGAAACAAACCCGCCTGCGTCTACCACAAGCACGGGTCGCAACTCGATTCGCGTGAATGCGAAAGACCGCGACACGTTCGCGGTCGCGGAACGCTCGGAGACGCCGACGTTCCCAGGGGGGTCGGTCGTGCCATCGGCGCTCGACGTTTTCCCTACCGCTTCTTCTGTTCGCGCTTCTCGGCCTTCGCCGCGCGCTTTTCCATGAGGTTCTTCGCGGGCTTCTTCTTCTGCTCTTTCTTGCGCTCGTTACCTTTGCTCATGGGCTCTCCTCCCGCCGTGGTGACGTCGCCCGTGCCGGGCCTTCATAGTCTAGAACCAATTCGGTCCCGGCGTTGCGAAACCAGCCGAGATGAACGCCATCAGCCACCCGTGACTCGGCGATGATCGGTCGGGAGTCGATCTTCGCCGACGCGGCTACGCGGCTAATCGCCGCGCAACGTCGTTAGCGCCTGCAGTACGCCAGCAGGGTCGACATCGAGGCGGAATTCGATCGGCTGGCAGCAGATCTGGCCCCCCGGGGGGATCTGGCAGGCCTCGACGTAGCGCGTGGAGCCCGCGCTGGTGTCAAGTTGGGTCTCGAAGCGCTCGCCGCAATACGGGCACTGCACTGCGCGGAATTGAACGCCCTCCGGGCCGCCGGTCTGGCCGGCGGCCAAGCCGCTGTCGATGACGGGCTTGAGACCGTACTGTGCATCGATGCGCCGCGCATCGCTCGGCGTTGCGTCACGCTCGAGTGGCTGCTCGCCTGGAAGGGTCCGAACGCGGTGTCCTAGCGACCTTCGCCGAATCCATGGACCGCGTTCCATCCGATTTTATACCGTGCTCAGGCATGCGCCGCCCGGTAGTTCTCCACGACGGCAGGATGGTCAACCGAGATGTCGGCGGCGCGGCGCTCGAAATCGGCCACCGGGTAGCCGCGCTTCAGCATCAACTCACGGATCAACCGGTCCGCTTGGGCGACGGTTCCGGTGGGGTGGTCGACGAAATGGCCCTGCAGCACGTTCCACGCGTCACTGAACCGTGCCGCCTCGGTCGGGCTCAACGGCGTGATGACGAGGTGCTCGACGCGCTCTCCAGCGCAGCTTGAGCCTCGCGGATTGCTTTACCAACACGCTGATCACGACCGCCGCAGCGATTATCAGTGGCAAGGAGATCGTATTCATGGGCGCGTCCTCATGGGGGTTCGGTGGTCGATCGATCAGCCGCCGGATCGTTCAGCGGTCACGGCATCATCGGAATTCGGAATGCCGACGATCCGCGACGCGATGGGATCGATACGCGGACTCACGATCCAAATGTCAGACGATCGTCGATACGAGATCGGTACGTCCGCGCACATTGGCGGACCGATGGCCTCGTGGCGGGTTCGTGCTCGCGATCAGCGCGCGTCAGTCAATTCGGTGGGCCACCGGGATGTGGTTGCCGACCCGCGTTGCCTCGATTCGGGTTGCCCTGCCCGCGCGGCGCTTGACGGTTCGGCGGCGGCATGGGCCGAGCGCCTTGTTGGCGCATCGGTCGTTGCTGCTGTTGCGGCGCCGGCCGCTGCTGCGGTCCGCGTGGGGACCATTGCTGGCCTTGCGGTCGCTGTTGCTGTTGGGTGCGCTGCTGCTGCTGGAATCGCTGCTGCTGCTGGAATCGCTGCTGCTGCTGGAATCGCTGCTGCTGCTGGAATCGCTGCTGCTGCTGGAATCGCTGCTGTTGCTGGAATCGCTGCGGCTGCTGGACTCGCTGCGGCTGCTGGACTCGCTGCGGCTGCCGCGCTGGCGCTGGCGGCGCGGTCAGCATCCGGCGGTCCACGGTTTCGTGTGGCTGGTAACGGTAATGCCGCTGTTGCAGCGCACGCTGCTCGTTTGGGTTGGGGTACCGATCGCGCGGAAACTGTCGTTGATAGAGCGGCAGCGGCGCGCGAGCCGGCTCACGCGCGCGATCCCACCGATCCCAATCACGGTGCTGCTGCTCCCAGCGGGGACCCCAATATTGTCCCCAGCGTGGCGGCTCCCGGCGGTCCCATTGCCGAAAATAGGTGGGTGGTCGCCGGTAATAAACGATCGGCACGCGCAGTACGAAATAGGGCACATAGCCGGGATCGACCCGGTCCCAGGGGCCGTTGTACCAGGAACTCGCGTACCAATTGTCACCGGCAAAGACCCAATACAGGCCATCGTAGAAGAACAGATTCGAGTCGACTTGCGGCGCGTAGTAGACGGGGTAGCCGGGCACCGGCACGAAATTGGGGTATGCCGGCAGGTTCAATCCGATGCTGATACCGGGCAGATTGACGCTGATGCCAATCTGCGCCGAAGCCGTCGACGCGAGGCTCACCCCGACGGCCAACGAAGCGGCCAAGATCAATGCGCGCATGATGCTCTCTCCCTGCGATGAACCTTCGCAAAATGGCCACTCGAAGCCACGGGTGCCGCGTAGAGCTTCGCTCAAACCGAGCCACTGCGCCATCGGCACATATACTTAGCGCCGCGAGACCTAGAACGGCGCCTCGTGGTGCACGGTCTTGCCACCGACCATCGTCAGCAGCACCTTCGTGTCCTCGATCCGGTCGACCGGCGTCTTGAACAGGTTCCGGTCGAGCACGATCAGGTCCGCGAGCTTCCCCTTCTCCAGCGACCCGATCCACCGCTCGCTATGCAGCGCGTAGGCTCCATTGATCGTCAAGAACCGGATGCCGTCCTTCAGGGGCACGACCGGAACGGTGCCGAATCGACCTTGATACTTCGGTCCCAGGTGTTGCCAGAACTGCCAGTCGCCCTTGCGTGTCAGCAGCACCTGCAGGTCGAACCAGGTTTCCAGCGGATCGACGGGCCAGTCGCTACCCTGCGCGACCGGTACGCCGATCTGGTCGAAATACCCTTCCGGTTCCTGCCGGTTGCTGCGTGCGATGCCGATGTAGTCCTGCGACGTGTCGAGCGAATCCGGACCCGGCTTCGCCCATTGGAAGGCCATGTCGGGAATCACGTTCAATGTCTTGAAGCGAGGAATGTCCGACGGCGCGACGATTTCGGCGTGTGCGATCTCGAGTCGCACGTCGCGGCCATGCAGATGCGCGCGGACGTAGGCGTAGGCGTTCAGCGTATGGCGGATCGCACGATCGCCGATCGCGTGGACCTCCGGCTCGATCCCGGCGTTCGCGAGCGCGAGCAACAAGTGCTCGAACGGCTTCGCGGGCGTATAGGGGGCGGGACCGCTCCAGGTTCCAGGCACCCAGTCGGGCTTCTGCCGGGTGCCCTTGTTCACGAGGTAAGGGCTCAGCAAGCTCGCGGTCTCCTCCGGATATTGCTGCACGCCGTCCTGGAAGAGTTCGCCCGCATTGCGCACCCAAAGATTCGGCGGTGACGGTTCGATCGCCCCGGTGTCGTACTGATCCTTGAGGGCGAGGATGCGCCGGACCGCGATCCGGGGATCTCCGACCATCGCGTCGGGCGAGATGTCTGGCGCCATGTAGGCCCGCGCGGTGAGCCGTCCTTCCTTGCGCAGCGTCGTGAACGCCTGGATGTCCGCCCGGGTCGCGATCTGCAACATGAACGCGGTCTCACCTTGCCGGCGCATCGCAGCCAGCGCGGCCTCGGCCGAGTCGCGGATGTCGCGGGCGGTCGGCGCCGGCATCGCCTTGTAGACGAGCGCCTGAGCCGCGTCCTCGAACGTGCCCGTCGGTTCACCGGACGCGTCGCGATCGATATGGCCCGCGCGTGGATCCGGCGTCGTGCGGGTAATGCCGGCCAACGCGATCGCCCGTGAATTCGCGAGCGTCGTGTGTCCGAAGGACGATTGAACGACGATCGGGCGGCGCGTCTTCAACACGTCGAGATCGGCCTTGGTGACCTTGACGCCCGAGGGTCGCATCGCCTCCTGGTACCAATTCCACACCTGCAGGTAGGTGTTCGGCTCCTTCGAGCGCGTCCGGTCGAGGCAGGCCTGAATCGCGTGCTGCAACTCCGCGACCGTCAGCTGCGCATAGTGAAGGTCGCAACCGGTGAGCTGCATCCCGGCGAAAACCGCGTGGTTGTGCGCATCGATGATTCCGGGCATCACCATTCTGCCATGCAGATCGATGATTTTCGTCCGCTTGCCGATGAAGCGGCGCACGCCTTCGTCCGTCCCGACGTAGACGAGGTAGCCACCGCGGATCGCGACGGCCTGCCGGACGCTGTTCTCACGATCCACCGTATAGATGAATCCGTGCTCGAGCACCGTGTCCGCGGGTGCGGCGGCCGTGACCGGCGCCGCGACGGCGGGAGCGGCGATGCCCAGCATCACCGCGACGATCAGTCCTCGGACCATCGTGCGGCCATGGTCCGACGGTTCCCGACGATTCGAGTCGTTCATGGTGCGAGCACCCCTCCCGGCCAGTCTTTGAGATCGTTGTTCGGGTCCGCGTATCCTACTCTCGGCGGTGTGATAAGTTCGAGTCGGGTCCGCAGAGGAACACCATGCCCGCAGCGCTCGTGGTCGTCTATGCCTGCCTCGTGATCGTCGAGATCGCCGTCGTCGTCGCCTGGGTCTCGGCCACCCGGCGGTGCCGCTGGCCGGTCCGTCCGGTCGCGAGCGATCTTTGGATCGGGGCGGTGACGAGCTTTCTCGATACGCTCGGGATTGGGAATTACGCGCAGATCACCGCAGCCTTCAAGCTGCGCGGGCATCCGCCGGACGAGTTGATTCCCGGTACCTTGAACGTCGGCAATTCCGTCGGGATCCTGCTCAGTTCCGCGCTGTTCATCAGCGTCATCCCGGTCGAGCCGGCACTCCTGATGGCGATGGTGATCGCGGCCGGCGCCGGTGCCTGGGTCGGTGCCGGGATCGTCAGCCGGATGCCGCGCCGGTTGATCCAGTTCGTGATGGGGGCCGCCCTGGTGCTCGCCGCCGGGTTCTTCACGATGACGAACCTCGGCATCGTCCCGCCGACCGGCACCGCCATGGCGCTGCATGGCTGGAAGTTCGCCTTCGCGGTCGCGGCGAACTTCGTCCTCGGCGCGCTGATGTGCGCGGGAATCGGCAACTACGCGCCGTCGATGGCGCTGCTCGCCCTGCTCGGAATGAACCCGATCGCGGCGTATCCGGTCATGATGGCGAGCGACGGCGTATTGATACCGGTCGCGAGCCTCGGCTTCATCCGCTCGGGCCGATTCGCGCCGGCCGTCGCGGTCGGCCTCACGCTCGGCGGGCTGGTCGGCGTGATCGCCGCGTTCCCGCTCGTGAAGATGCTCGGCGCACACCTGACGTTGATGCGCTGGGCGGTCACCGGTGTGATCGCCTACGCGGCGGTCGCGATGCTGCGCTCGGCGCTGGTGCCGGGGGAGGCGGCGCGGCCGCCGGTCGCGTCGGCATAGTGCGCATCGGCGGTTGCGTGCATCGCCGTCGCGCGCGGCGTCCTCGGTCCGCGCGGACGTCTACGCGACTCTCCGTATTGCCGGCACTTATATGGGGCCTACCATCATTCGACGCGACGAGCAGGAGCATTCCATGGCGGGCATCTACAAGCGGATCCTGGTGCCACTCGACGGCAGCGCCACGGCGGTGGCCGGGCTGGAGCATGCGCTGCGACTCGGCAAGGACCAGGGAGCGACCCTGTGCTTGTTGCACGTCGTCCACGACTATTTGGAGCAGGACGGTTTGCGTGGCACGGTCCGGTCGGAAGATCTGCTGCGAGCGCTTCGCGCCCGCGGGGAGCGGATCCTGAGCGAAGCCGAGGCGCACGCCAATGCGGCCGGCGTGACCGTGCGAACCGACACGATCGACATCGCGACCGGGCCGGTGGGAGAGGCGATCGTCGAGTACTTGAAGACCTGGCCGGCGGATCTGATCGTTCTCGGCACCCATGGTCGCCGTGGATTGCGCCGGCTCGTGCTCGGCAGCGACGCCGAGTTCGTCGTGCGCACGTCGCCGGTCCCGGTGCTCTTGATCCGCGGACCGGGATCGGGCTGATCCGCCCGGCCGGTTTCAGCCGTGTGGCGGCTTCGCCATCGGACAGGTGCGGATGCCGAACAGCCGATAAGCCGGGCAGAACCGAAATACCCCGGTGAGCAGCGGCACGATACCGATATAGCCCCACCAACCGATGCGTCCGGTGGCGGCCAGCGCAATCAATGCGAGACCGGCCAGGATGCGGATCACGCGATCCGCGGTTCCGACGTTGCATTCCATGGTGGACCTCCGTCCTGCGTCCAATGACCGTGTTTATCCATCTTGTCTCTTTGACATCTTAGCGCGGACGGGCCGCAATGACAGTGCACCGGCAAACCGATCGAGGCGGCGGTTGGAAATATCACTCGCTGCGCGCCGACGGCCCACCTTGGCGGTAGAATCCTGCGCTTGCCGTGTTACGCGCCGCATCGGCGGCGACCGGCGAGGCGCGGCAATCCGCAGGTGGCAATGATCGACGTTCACGGAGTCACGATGAAGACGCGCAAGCTGGGTACTTCGGGTTTGGAAGTCACGGCGCTCGGGCTTGGATGCATGGGGATGTCCGAGTTCTACGGTGCCGCTGACGATCAGGAGTCAATGGCCACGATCCGCAAGGCGCTCGACCTCGGGATCCGATTTTTCGACACGGCCGACATGTACGGCGTGGGTCGCAACGAGGCGCTGGTCGGGCGCGCAATCCGCGACCGGCGCGACCAGGTCGTGATCGCGACGAAATTCGGCAACATGCGTGGTCCGAACGGAGAGTTCCTCGGCGTCAACGGCCGGCCGGAATACGTCAAGCAGGCCTGCGACGCGAGTCTCGCGCGCCTCGGGGTGTCGCACATCGATCTGTACTATCAACATCGGGTCGACCCGAACACCCCGATCGAGGACACGGTGGGTGCGATGGCGGAGCTGGTGCGCGAGGGCAAGGTCCGCTACCTCGGGTTGTCCGAGGCGGCGCCGGCGACGATCCGTCGCGCCGCGCGCGTCCACCCGATTGCCGCGTTGCAAACCGAATACTCCCTGTGGTCGCGGGATCCGGAAGGCGAGATCCTCGCGACCTGCCGCGAGCTCGGCATCGGTTTCGTGGCGTACAGCCCGCTCGGCCGCGGATTCCTCACCGGGCGATTCAAGACGCCGGAGGACATTCCGGCCGACGATTGGCGTCGCCGTCATCCCCGTTTCGACGGCGGGAACTTCCAGCGCAACCTGCAACTTGCCGACACGGTCAAACGCCTCGCTGCGCAGATCGGCTGTTCGCCAGCGCAGGCGGCGTTGGCCTGGGTGCTGGCCCAAGGTGAGGACATCGTCCCGATCCCCGGCACCAAGCACACGCGCTACCTCGAGGAGAACGTCGGTGCGTTGCAGGTTTCTCTTTCCAAAGCGCAGCTCGAACGGCTGAACGCGGCGTTTCCGCCGGGTGTGACCGCGGGGGCGCGTTACCACGAACAAGGGATGCGGTCCGTCGACCGCTGAGCGGACGGCGCGCCCGCGCGCGGCTGGAAGCGTCGCGCCTATCAGAGCAGGTCGGGAAACCAGTCCTCGCGCAGGCGCTCGCCTGGCTGCATGCCGTGGCCAGGGTACGGCGGTGAGGTGCGGCCGGGCCGCTCGACGTAGCGGGCGTCGTCGCCGACCAGACGCAGCGAGAACGCGCGCCGTCGGATCGTGCTGTGATTGCCGCGCGCGCCGTGCAGGGTGCGATATGAGAACGCGACCGCGTCGCCGGGCTCCATCGGCCATTCGAGCACGCGCAGGCCTTGCGCGTCGGGGTCCGGCACCGGCAGGTAGTCGTCGACGTTCGGGTAGAAATTCTGTTCCGACAGCCAGCGGGTTGGCAACACGAGCTTCGGCCAGCGATGAGAGCCCGCCACGCAGCGCAGACTCGCCTCGCGCACCGGATCGAGCGGCGTCCAGAAACTCACCGTCTGCTCGCCGTCGACGAAGTAGTACGGCGCGTCCTGGTGCCAGGGCGTGGCCTTCGAGGTTCCCGGTTCCTTCACGAGCACGTGGTCGTGAAACATCTGGACGCGTTGCGAGCGCATCAGCGCCGCCGCAGCCATGGCGATCCGCGGATCGCGGACGACCCGCGCGAATTCCGGGATCCGGGTCCAGTTGCAGTAGTCGTCGAAGAACCGCCCGCTCTCGCCGGGCTTGAGGTTCTCCGCGGCGTAGGGACCGGGCTCGGTCATGTTGCGTTCGACGCCCGCGCGCAAGGTTTCGACCCATGGTGCGAACAGCCCGCGCAGCAGCACGACGCCGTCGCGTTCGAATTCCGCGATCTGCGCGGCGCTCACCGATTCCACGACACTCATCGTCTCGTCTCCCGGCGCCGTCGAGCCGCGCGATGCCCTCACGAGAGGGATGATAAAGCAATGAGATCGCAACACAAGCAGACGCCCGCGGCGCTAAGATCACTCCATGAACGAACGATCCGCCGCGGATAACCGACAGCAAATCGCCTATTGGAACGACGCCGCCGGGGTGACCTGGGCGAAGCTGCAGCACGTGCTCGATCGCCAGGTCGAACCGCTCGGTCTCGAGGCGATCCGCCGGCTCGCGCCACGCCCCGGTGAACGGATCCTCGACCTCGGCTGCGGTTGCGGCCAGACCTCGGTCGAACTCGCGACGCAGGTCGGACCCTCGGGCACCGTCGTCGCGATCGACGTGTCGCGACCGATGCTCGCGGTGGCGCGCGCACGCGCGCAGCCGGCTTCCGGCGCACCGATCGAGTTCCGTGAAGCCGATGCGCAGGTCGAGCCGTTCGCGCCGGCGACGTTCGATGCGGCGTTCTCTCGTTTCGGCGTGATGTTCTTTGCCGATCCGGTCGCCGCGTTCGACAACGTCCGGCGGGCGCTGAAGCCCGCGGGCCGGCTCGCGTTCGTGTGCTGGCGCAGCTTCGAGGAGAGCGACTGGATGCGCGTCCCGCTGGAGGCCGCGCGAGCCTTGCTGCCGCCGCCGGCGCCCGTCGATCCGCTTGCGCCTGGGCCGTTCGCGTTCGCCGACGCCGAGCGGGTGGGACGGATCCTGGTCGACGCGGGGTTCCCGAACCCACGGATCGAGCCGTACGAGGCCATGATCGGTGGCACGGGTCTCGAGGAGTCGGTGCGGCTCCTGTGCCGTGTCGGCCCGCTCGGTGCCGCGATGCGTGAACGGCCGGAACTGCTGCCGGCGGCGTCGGATGCCGTGCGCGCGGCATTGATCCCGCAACTCGGTCCGGATGGCGTGCGGATGCGCGGGGCGGTCTGGATCGTCCAGGCGACGCGCGAATCCTGAGCGGCGCGGTCGCCCGATGACGGCAACGGACGTCGATTACCTGCGGCACGCGCTCGAACTGGCCGCGCGGGGCGCGCGCGAGGGCGAGGTGCCGGTCGGCGCGCTCGTCGTGATCGACGGCGGGATCGTCGCGGAAGCCTGGAACCGGCCCATCGGCGCCTGCGATCCGACCGCGCATGCGGAGATCCTCGCACTGCGCTCGGCCGGCGCGGCGCGGCGCAATTACCGTCTGGAGCGTGCGACGCTGTACGTCACGCTGGAGCCGTGCGCGATGTGCGCGGGCGCGTTGCTGAACGCGCGCGTCGCGCGCACGGTGTTCGGCGCATGGGATCCGAAGGCGGGCGCCTGCGGCAGCGTGCTCGATCTGCCGCGCGAGCCGCGTCTGACGCATCGGATGGACGTGTTCGGCGGCGTGTGCGCGGACGAGTGCGCGCAGCTGCTGCGGGAATTCTTCACCGCGCGGCGGCGCTGATTTGGCGTGCGGCCGATCAATGCCCCGGGTGCGTTCGGGCGGATGGCAGTGTGTTTTTTGGCGCGTTCGGCAAGTCGCGCTCGATAGGCCAGCGGAAGTCCATGTCCGAAAGCAGGTTGAGTCGATCCCGATCTGACCAGTGATGCCATCACCTCAAGCACGCCTGTGCAATCAGTGTTGAGAACGTGCTGTCACGATTTTGCAGTCGATGGCGGCTCGTGAACGCTTTCGTCCATGCCGCCATCGAATTGACTAACCGGTAATCGGCCTGGTGTCCGCCACCATGCGCCAATAGCGCCCAAAAAGCGCGCGCGTTCTTGTTCGCCAATGTAACCGACGCGATCTTGGGATTGTGTCGAGCCGCCCCTCTCGTCAAAAACGAATGGGTCAGCACCGGGGTGGCGGCAAAGCCCGGGCAGACAATGCCGCGCACTGCCGGAATCACGCGCGGGTCAACCGCCACTCACACTGCGATCCATGGCTGGTGTCCCTGATCCACCACCCGCAATGGTGACGATCAGTCGGCGCAAAACCCCGGTCCTTTGGACCAGGACTTCGTGCGAGCGAAGTCGGTCCTTGACGGATTGCATAACGAGTACTTTGTCGAACCAATGACGACCTGATCGAGTTCGCGCGGGCGGTTATGGTCGCTAAGCCTCGATGACGGTCTTGGCCGCCGGCACAGGAATGGCCTCGATGCTTGCGGGCCTGTCTCTGCGGTCGACCAGGGCCGCCGGCAGGTAGACGATAAACGGGAGCGCAATCAAAGACACTGCCCCGTTGACGATTGCCATCGTACTAAATTGAAGGTGGTAGGTTTCCATCGCTTTGGCGCCGAGCCAGTCGGCACCGAAGAGCGAAAGATTGCGGACGCTGATCATCAATGAGTATCCGAGCGCTTCACTGCCTTCCGGCGTTGCACGCATGTACAGGTCGGTCAAGGCCATGTCCGCGGATGCCCAGCCCAGTCCCCAGAAACATTCGATGACGTACGCCTCGGTCATCGAGTTGTAGAAGGAGTAGGCCATCTGCGCGATCGCGCCGGCGAGAATGCACCAAAATAAGAGCCGCCGTAATGACCAACGCTTGGACAGGTACGTACCGTAAACAGCCGCGATCGCCATCGCAAAGCTGCCGTTCAGAAACAGCATCAGACCCTGTTGAGTGGTGCTCATGTGCAGGACGTTCTGCTGTCGGTAGAAGAGCGCGGTCTGAATGCCCGGCGCGAAATAAAATAAGAAGCTGAACCCTGCCGCCGCCCAGATCGTCTTCGCCTTGACAATTTTCCTGAGCTGTCCTCTCGCGTCCCGGAGCAGCAACTGCGAATTAACTTGGACTCGCTTTTCCTTGAGGACGAACAGCGAGGCGCATATTGGCAACAACATGATTGCCGCGCTGGTGAGATTGGTCCACCCGAATGCCACGGTCGCCAACAATCCGCCCAGCGGCCCGCCGACGACTCCCGCCATCTGATAGGCGACTTGGAAAATGGAGGCGAAGCTTCCGGATGCCTGCAGCGCCTGGGCCCGCTCCGTCATGTAGCCACCAACGGCAGTGCTGGTGATCACCATGAAAACGTTGACTGTGATACACATCGCCAACAGGGGAGTGTACTGGTGTGGGGTGAATATCAACCCCACGAAACTCGCGACGGACAACAGCGATCCGGTCAGGATGTAGCTCTTGCGGCGAGTACCAAAGAGTGGGAACGCGTCTGTGAAAATGCCGAAGAATGGCTTGAAATACCACGCAATACCTATCCAGAAGAAAAACGCGGCAGTTGCGGATTTGGATTCGTGCAGCTCATTCTTGAGAAGATTCTTGAGCGGAATCAAGCTGATGGCGTTTTGCTGACTGAGAGTGACCGCCGTGATTCCAAGAAATACGACGAGAAAGGAATAGATGAGCTCGCGCCTATACGTCCGGGCGCCGGGATGCACGGGCGTATCAGGAGCTTTGTGTGTGAGCCGGTTGATGAATTTACTCACTGAATACAACGCTTTCGCCGAGCTGGATGGCGAACTGCGCCTGAGCAGCATGCCACGAAACTGGCGGCTCCTTCCAATTCATCGCGTTCGTGTGGATGATTTTTCTCGCCTCCGGCGCCGGAGGCGGGGGGGCGGATCACCGCCTCCCCGTGTCGCCGCCGATGCTGCGTGACGGCCGTGTGTTGTCGACCCCGGGGGCCCTGATCGAAGACTTCGAAAGTCTGCGAAATCGGCGGATCAATACGGTTCCACCTCCGGAACACCGTATCGACCGAGCATCGAGCGAATCTTAGCCATGCATACGATCCCTTAAGCACGGCCTTTCTAGTTCAGCGCGACGGTGTCCGGCTTCAGCGAGGCGGTGTTCGGCCCCCACGCCCATTCGAGCATGTCGAGATAGCCGCGCACGTTGTCGACGTAACGCACCGGCTCCCAGCCCTGCGCATAGCCGTTCTGCGTCTGCGCGTACCAGCGCGGCTGTGCGAGCAGTGGCAGGAACTCGCGCACCGCCTGCCAGGAATCGGGATTGCGGCCCGCGCGCTGCGCGAGCACCCGCGCGTCCTCGAGATGACCGAAGCCGATGTTGTAGGCCGCGAGCGCGAACCAGGTGCGGTCGGGCTCCGGCACGTGCGCGGGAATCTTGTCGAACACGCGCTTGAAATAACGCGCGCCGCCGAAGATGCTCTCGCGCGGATCGTCCGGATCGTCGACCCGGGATTCACGGGCAGTGCCGGGGGTCAGCTGCATCAGCCCTTCGGCGCCGGTCGGCGAGGTCGCGTGTGGATCCCATCGCGATTCCTGATACGCGATCGCGGCGAGCAGGCGCCAGTTCTCGTTGCTCGCCGCGGCAGCCTGTTCGAACCACTTCCGGTACGTGGGCAGCCGCTGCTGCATCTGGCGCAGGAAATCGCGCGGACCGACGAAATCCATGCGCTCCGCGCGACCGTAGTAGCGCATCAGGATCGACGCGAGCTCGCCGCTCGAACGCATCCTCGCGAAGTACGCGGATACCTCGCCGAGGAACTTGCGATGCCGTGCGCTCACCGCCCAGGCGAGCGCGCGCGTGTCCGGCAGATCGAAGGCGATCCGCAGTTCCGGGTGCACCGCGTGCGCGAGCGCAAATTCGGCCGAGTCCGCGATCGTGTAGTCGATCGTCCCGTCGGCCACCTGGTCGAGAAGCGCCTGCGTGTCGGTGCTCGCATTCTCGATCCAGACCAGATCCGGGATCCTGCGGCTCGCGTCGGCGAGGGTGCGGGCGTGCGCGCTGCCGGCGGCGACCTGGAGGTCGCCGTCGCCGATGTCGGCGAGCGATCCGGGGCGTGGCTCGCTCTGGCGGTAGATCAGATGTTCGTGCACCCGTTCGTACGGGACCGCGAACGCGACTCCCGGGATCGGTGCCGCCGGCACTTTCAGGGCCGCTGCAGCAAGGTGCGCCCGGCCCGAATCGATCGCCGCATAGATGTCGG
>JAKBCG010000331.1 GCA_021808035.1 Pseudomonadota bacterium | reverse complement strand
TCGCGTCCCGCGCCGGGGAGCGCGACGCGTATCGCGACTGGATCCTGGAGCAGGCGAAGGCGTTCTGGACGGTGTTTCGCGACCGCTTCCTCGCGCTTTGGCGGAACGAATGGCACGGCGACGCCTGGCCCGTCGCGATGTTCCGCGAGGCCGGCGACGGCGCGGCGCTCGAGACGGTGCGGCGGCAATATCTGGAAGCGCTGTTCGCCGACATGCTGGGCTATGCGGCCTGCAAGATGATCCGCCGGGTCGTCGGTTTCGCGCACGTCGCGGATCTGGACGGCATCGCCGATCCGGCGCTGCGCGCCCGCTGCGAACGCAGCGCGCTCGGGATCGCGACGCACTGGCTCAAGCGCCGGCAGGAATACCGATCGATCGAAGACACGCTCGCGGCACTGCCGGAGATCTCCGCGCGCTGAGCGCGGCGCTCCGGCCGGGCGGAATTCAGGCGTCCGGCGGCCCGTAGTCGTTCGGGCCCGGGGATCCCCGCTCGACGAGGAAGATCAAGACGACGATCCAACCGACGATCGGCACCAGCCACAGCAACAGCCAGAAGCCGCTCCGTCCGGTGTCGTGGAGCCGGCGAACGCCAACCGCGATCGACGGCAGGATCGTCACGAGTGCGGTGATCGCGTTGACGACGTCACCGAGGATTCGGGCCGCGGCGGTGACCACGAGGACGAACAGCGCGAACCACCAGTATTCCGGGCGCGCGGCGCGCCCCTGGAACTGCGTATATCTCGAGAAGCACCGCTTGATCGCGTCGCTGAATCCCATCGCGCCTCTCCCGGCCGTTTGTTGTTGTTCGATCCTTCCGATCGCGATCTTGCGCGCCGCGGCCCGATCCTGTCGAGCCCCGTCGCCCGCGCTGAGCGGCGCGCCGCTCAGCGCGCGATCGCGATCGCGTCGGCGGCGCGCAGGCGGGCGTGCCGCGCCGCGAGACACGGCCGGTCGGCCCGCATCCCGTCGAGCGGGACGGCGGCGACGCCCGAACGCCGCTCGAGGGTCGCCGCGAGCCGGCGCGGCGTCCCGAGATCGTTCCACCCGCAGGCCGGAACCCGCTTCACGAGGAGCTCGGTTTCCGCACCGGCGAGCAGGTGGCGCGAGAAATCGAGCGCGCGCATCTCGGAATATTCAGCGCAGAGCGCCGCGCCCCCTTGGGAACGGTACCCGTCCCGCGCGAGGGCGTGCTGCATCCGGTCGACGAGTCCGGGCAGCCGCCGGTCGAAGAGGTCGAGCAGCGCGCGAGCGGTCGCGGCGAAGATGAACGAATTCCACAACGCCCCGCGGCCGAGAAGATCGGCCGCGACCGACGGCACCGGTTTCTCCACGAACGAATGGACCGTGTGCACGCCCTCGGCGATCTCGAAATCCGGTACGACATAACCGAGTTCCTCGTCCGCTTCCTCCGGCTCGATGCCGAGCAGCAGGAGGCCGGAGGCCTCACGCACGGTCGTCGCGGCCTCGCGGAGCGCCTGTCCGAGGACCGCTTCGTCCTGGACGTGGTGATCCGACGGCAGCCACACGATCACCGCGTCGCGCTCGCGCGCGGCGATGTGCAGCGTCGGAAGCAGGATGCCGTTCGCGGTACCGCGATTCTCCGGCTGCACGAACACGTTCGCGTCATTCAGAGCGTCGACCTCGGTCCGCCACCAACGCCGATGCTGCGCGGCGACGATCGTGCCGATTCGCTCCGGCGACGACACCGCCTGCGCACGCCGCAACGCGTCGCCGAGCAGAGTCGTCGCACCGTACAGCGAGCAGAACTGTTTTGGCGTCGCGGCACCCGCCGGGTCGCTCGTCAGGCTCTGGAGTCGCGTGCCCTCGCCGGCCGCGAGCACGATCGACCAAGGTTCCACCGGATCTTTCATCGCCCACTCCTCCGGTCGCCGCGCACGCATCGACAATCGACGTACTGCGCTTCGATCGTTGGATCTTGCGGAAAGTTCCTGAACGTCGAGTGACGTTTTGGTTGCGGTTACGTTTCGTGGGCGGTCGACGTCCGGGGGAGCGATCCGGACATCAGCGGCGCGTCGCGACGACGTAGTGGCGTGCGCCGTCGCGCGGATCGAAATAGACGGCGGTCAGGCGGCCGCTCGACGGATCGACGAAGCGCTCCCCGGTATCGGTCCACGCCGCGTCGGGACCGGTATCGATCAACGGCTTGTAACGCCAGCGCTCGATCGCGAGGCCCACGACGAGCAACAACCCTCCGATCAACAACTGCGGCACGAGCGCGACGAACAGACCGGTCAACGCCGCCACGCCGGCGCCGACCAGCAAGATCCCGCCGAGCGCGTACAGAACGATCGGCAGCACTCGCGTCCCTTCAGGTCGCAGGCTCGATCACGACTGCGGTGCCGTACGCGACGATCTCGCTCATCGTCTGGCCGATCTCGGCGGAGTCGAACCGCATCATCAGCACCGCGTTCGCGCCCATCGCCTGTGCGTTCGTCACCAGACGATCGAGCGCATGGCGACGCGCCTCCTCGAGCATCTGGGTGTATTCGTGGATCTCCCCGCCGACCAGCGAACGCAGGCCCGCCATCACGTTGCCGCCGAGCCCCCGGCTGCGAACGACGACGCCAAACACCTGGCCCTTGACCTGCGAGACACGCTGACCGGGTACGTTTTCCGTGGTGACGACGAGCATCGGTGAAACTCCTCTTCGGAGGACCGCCCGCCGCGGTGCGCCGGCGGACGACCGGAACCGCCCGATTGTCGGCGGAGGATCCCGGCCGGTCAAGGTGCGCCCGAGCCGGGGCCGCGGCGCGCGGCAGCCGGGCGTCCGCGACCGCCGCGATTGCGCATCGCACGACGTCCGGCTTACCATCGGCACCCGGCGCTTTATATTAGCGAATCTGGATACTTTCGCGACACCCCGGGCTCACGGGGTCCGCATCGACAACGAATCGAAGGAGCAGACCACCATGACCGTTACCCGCAGAGATCTCCTGGGCATCGTCGCGACGACCGGCATCGCCAGCGTGGCGCTGGACCCCTTCGTCAGTGCCAGCGCGCAGCCCGCGGGCGCGCCGCTCCCGCCGCTGATCGAGTCCGGCAGCGGCCATCTGAAGGCGCTGATCGCCGCGCTCGCGAAGGCGCCGCGGCG
>JAKBCG010000330.1 GCA_021808035.1 Pseudomonadota bacterium | reverse complement strand
CCCGGCGACCGCGTCGCCCGCCCGCAGCATCAACTGCTCGATCGACGTTCCGGCCGCGACCGCCCGCCGGTCCGCCTCGCTCGCGCGGGCGCGATCGAGCAGCGCGCACGGATTTCGATCGCTCGCGGACTCCGTCATGACCTCGAGTCTAGCAGTGACGCGCGCGGCGGCGGGATCCGGACTTTTCCGGCTCGACGGTGACGACCGATTCGCGTTATCGTCCATCGACTGCGGAGACGGCGCGGCGGGCAGGGGCTTTTCGATGAGCGCACGCATACCGGCGATCGATGTCGGCGCCCTGTTTGGTGCAGCGACCGCGCGGCGCGACGCCGTCGACGCACGGATCATGGCCGCGAGCGCCGAGACCGGTTTCTTCGTCGCGACGGGATTCGCGCCGTCCATGCCGCTCGACGCCGCGACCCGCGCGGATTTGCTGCGGATCTTCGATCTCCCGGAATCGCAGATCCGGCTGCTGTGGCGACGCAAATTCGATGCCAGCCGGCCGAACCTGTACCGCGGCTGGTTTCCGGCACAGGGCGGCTTCCTGACCTGCAAGGAAGGCATCGACATGGGACCCGACGTCGCCCACGGCCCGGCCGAGGTCGACCCCGCCGACCCGTTGCGCGAGCCGACGCCGCTGCCGCCCGACGCCGCGCTCCCCGGATGGCGCGCGACGGTCGCCGCCTACTACTCGTCGATGGAAGAGGTGAGCCGCGCGCTGATGCGCGCGATCGCACGCGGCCTCGGGCTCGCCGAGAACCATTTCGACGCCGCGTTCGCGCGCGGCGGCTTGTCGACGCTGCGGCTGATTCGCTATCCGGTGCGAACCGACGCGGAACGCGTCGCCGCGGCCGAACCCGGGATCTGGGTCGATCGCGGCGCGGAACGCTGGTACGTGATGGGCGCCACGCACGTCGACACCGGATTCCTGACCCTGCTCGCGCAGGACGGCGTGGCCGGCCTGCAGGCGCGGCATCGGGACGGCAACTGGCTCGACGTGCCCCCCGCCGAAGGAAGCCTCGCGGTGAACTTCGGCAAGGTCCTCGAACGCTGGAGCGGCGGGCGCATCAAGGCGACCGAGCACCGGGTGATCGGCCACGGACGGGAACGCCGGTCGATCCCATTCTTCTACGAAGCCCGCGCCGACGCGCAGATCGCACCGCTGCCGATCGCGGGAGCCGCATCGTTCGAGCCGTTCCTGTTCGGCGACTACCTCTGGGAGACGACGACGCAGTTCGTCGAATTCAAGGGGATGGAGCACCTGCGAACGCCGCGTCGCGAGCCCGTCCCGCGCGCGCCTTGAGCATCGATCGCCGCCGCGATTGTACTGCGGGCCCGGGGCGGTAATATAGCGCCGAGCCGGCTTAGCTCAGTTGGTAGAGCGCCAGTTTTGTAAACTGGATGTCGCGGGTTCGATCCCTGCAGCCGGCACCATGCTGTTCCATTGAATCTCCGAGCCCGCGAGTTCGCGCCGATGCCCCCACCCACGAGACCCCGCTGGCTCGTCGCCGCCTGCCTCGCGTGCGTCGCCAGCGTGACGTTCGCGTCGCCGGCGCCGCCCCGCGCGTCGACCGCCGCGGCACGCTCGAAGCCACCGGTCGGCGCGCAGAGCCCCGGCCGCGCGCCAACCGACTCCCAGGGGCTACCCGCTCCGATGAGCGCGCGACAGGTGCTCGCGCTGCTCGACCGGACGATTCAGTGGTACCGGGAGCAGCGGACGGAGCGCGACATCGCCGAGCAGCCGAGCGACTGGCCGATCGTGTCCGAGAACGAGCGGATCGCGCAGCAAATTCTCTCGTTCACGTTCGCAATCGCGCGCGGGGATGCGCGCATGCTCGCCCTCCGGGGCGCGCCGAACGCGACGGCGCCGGCCGGATCGCCGGGCGCGGGCCTGTTCCAGCTCAAGGCGAAGCTCCAGGCCGACCAGCGCTCGATCGACGCCGAGATCGCGGCCGCGCACGCGGGCCTCGTGCGAGCGCGCGGGCGAAAGCGCACCGAGTTGCTCGCGCAGATCTCCGAGCTGCAGGGCGAACGCGATTTGGCGGATGCGCGACTCGGCATCATCGACGCCATGGCCGATTTCGCGGGGACGACCGGTACCGGCGCCGGTTCCCTGAGCATGCAGATCCAGGCGATGTCGCTCGCGCTCCCCGGCACCGCGGCGCGGCCCGACACCGGCGCCCCGGCCACCGCGCACGCCCGGCCGGCGTCGCACGAGCCGGCGCGCACCGATCTGCCGGCGCTGGTCGAGGCGCCGCTCTCGAACGGCGGTCTGTGGCAGCGCGTTCGCGCGGTGTGGCGTCTGTCGTCGCAACGGGACGCGCTCGATGGGCGGATCAAGGCGACCCTGGCACTCCAGCGCGACTTCGCACAGGCACGCGCGCCACTGGTCACGCGGGTCCGATCGCTCGCGGCACGCGGCGATGCGCTCGCGGCGGCGGCCGACCACGCCGACGCGGCCGAGTTGATCACCATGCGGCCGCAACTCGACGCGCTCGCCACGGAATTCCGCCGGATGTCCTCGTTGCTGATCCCGTTCGGCAAGTCCTACGTGCTGGTGCCGCAGTACCTCGCGAATCTGCGCAGCTGGCGCGCGGCGATCGATCAGCGATATCGCAGTGCCGCGATCGCGCTCGGGGTGCGGGCCGGCCTGCTCGCACTGGTGCTCGCCGCACTGTTCGTCGCGGCCGAGTTCTGGCGCCGCGCGATCTTCCGGTACGCGCACGAGGCACGGCGCCGGCATCAGCTGCTGCTGATTCGCGCGATCATCCTGTGGACGCTGGTCGCCGTGACCATCGGGATCGCGTTCGCGACCGAGCTCGGCTCGATCGCCACGCTCGCGGGCCTGATCACCGCCGGTGTCGCGGTCGCGATGCAGAGCGTGCTCGTCTCGATCGTCGGTTACTTCTTCTTGATCGGGAAATACGGAATCCGCGTCGGCGACCGGGTGCAGATCGGCGACGTCACCGGCGAGGTCATCCATCTCGGCCTGGTGCGCCTGCAGCTGATGGAACTCGGCGGCCAGGGCACGCTCGGCCCGACCGGGCGCATCGTCGCCTTCGCGAATTCGATCGTGTTCCAGGTCGCGAACGGCTTGTTCAAGCAGATTCCCGGCGTCGAGATCG
>JAKBCG010000329.1 GCA_021808035.1 Pseudomonadota bacterium | reverse complement strand
CACGGGGCGGCG
Source organism: Pseudomonadota bacterium (assembly GCA_021808035.1). GTDB lineage: Bacteria > Pseudomonadota > Gammaproteobacteria > Steroidobacterales > Steroidobacteraceae > Bog-1198. The sequence continues at coordinate 3,129 of JAKBCG010000329.1, read as the reverse complement.
GTTCGGCGCGACCCCGCGCATGGCCCGCCCGCCGATCGCGATCTCGCCGCCGTCCGGCTCGAGGAAGCCCGCGATCATCCGCAGCAGCGTCGTCTTGCCGCAGCCGGAGGGTCCCAGGATCGAGAAGAAGCTGCCGCGCGTGACCTCGAACGAGATCGAGTCGACCGCGACGTGGTCGCCGAAGCGCTTCACGACCGATCGGGCGGTGAGATCGGGCTGGTTCATCGGGTCTTCAGGGCCTCGAGCAGCGCGCCCACGAGCCGCTGCGGTTGGTAATGCATCCACGACGGGGTGAGTCCCATCCGCAGCACGACGAGCGCGCGTGACGGGACGATCGCGATCCTCTGTCCATCGAATCCTTCCATCCAGAAGGCATCGGAGGGTATCCCGAACGCCCGGTCCGGGTCGACCCCCGGCGCAGTCGGCGATCCTGCGAACCGCCAGATCATCCCCGCGCCATACTGGCCGCCGGACGCGGCGACCGGCCGGATCATGGTCGCGACGAAACCGGGGGGCAGTACGCGGGTGCCGTTCCAGACGCCGTCCTGGCGCAGGAGCTCCGCGTAGCGCGCCCAATCGCGCGCGGTCGCGTAGAGGTACGAGGAGCCGACCAGGGTCCCGTGCTCGTCGGATTCGATCGTCGCGCTGTCGATCCCGATCGGCGCGAACAGGTGCTCGCGGGCGAACGCGCGTGGATGCGGGCCGGCGGCGCGCTGAACGATGCGTGCGAGGATCATCGCGGTGCCGCTCGAGTAGCTCCAGAATCGCCCGGCCGGGTGCGCGGGCGGCCGCGAGGCGGCATAGCCGGCCATGTCGGGCTCGAGGAACAGCATCCGGGTGACGTCCGAGACGCCGCTGTAGCGCTCGTCGAACCGCAGGCCGTCCGTCATCGACATCAGGTCCGCGATCCGGATCGCCGCGCGGGGGTCGCCCGGAAACCGTCCGAGCCCCGCCGACGCGTCGAGCGACAGCCGGCCATCGCCGACGAGCACGCCGACCAGGCCGGCGAACACCGACTTGGTCATGGACCAGCCGAGGAGCGGCGTCGAGGGACCGAAACCGGACCCATAGCGCTCCGCAACGATGCGCCCGTCGTGAACGACGACGATCGCGCGCAGGCCGGGGCCCGCGAGGGAGGCGTCGTCGACGATCGACTGCAACCGCGGGACGACGACGACCCGGTCGCCGTCCGGCCACAGCGGATCGCCGCTCGTGGCCGCGGTGGTTGCCGCAGGAGCGCCCGCGCGGCCGTCTGCGGGAGTGGTGGTCGCGGCGGCACGTGCACGGGCGAGGAACGACCGCCAGCGGCCATCCGGGATCACCGTGCAGCCGCGTCCCGGCACCTCGACCGCGAGGCCGTTGCCGATGAAGCCGCCGATGCCGGCGCGCACGAGGCGATCGCGACGATCGAGGCTGACCCGCATCAGCCGCGTGAACACCGATCCGGGCACCTGCACGTCGGTCCGCAGCACCGCCCGCGGATCCCGCCCGGCGAGGTAGTATTCCGAGCAGACGGTCTTGGCTGCGTAGTTCGCGCCCACCCGCAGCAGCGCCGGCGGGAACTCGTGCAGCGCGAGGATCGCGCCGCCGGCGACCACGACGCTCGCCGCGAGGACGACGCCCGCGACCCTCAACCCGGCACTCCGGCGGGACGGGCGCGCCGCGCGCGGCGCGCACACGTGGAATCCCGGATACTGGTGCGCGCCCTTGGGGTTACCATAAGGGGCGGCAACGCGATCATTGGAAGGAGACGGCGATGAGTCAAGTCAGTACCAAGACCTTGATCGAGGACCTGCGCTCGCTGGTCGCCGACGCCGAAGCGCTGGTCGCAGCGACGGCGGGTGATGCGAGCGATCGGGCGTCGGCCGCCCGGCGACGCGCCGCAGGCTCGGTCGAGAGCGCACGGGCGCGCCTCGTGGAGATCGAGGAGGATCTCAAGAAACGCGCGCAAGCGGTGAAGGACGACGCGACCCAGTACGTCCAGGACAACCCGTGGCAATCGATCGGCGTCGCCGCCGCGGTCGGCATCGTCGTCGGCGTATTGCTCGGGCGCCGCTAGACTCATGAGCGACGCCGCGCCCGACCGGGGCCCGATCGCGTCCTTGCGCCGGATCCTCGCGACGCTCCTCGACCTGGGGCGCACCCGGATCGAGCTGATCGCGGTCGAGATCGAGGAACAGATCGAGCACGCGGCGAAGCTGCTGCTGTGGGGCATCGCCGCGGTGTACTTCGGCTCACTGGCGCTCCTGCTGCTCGCGTTCACGATCGTGATCGCATTCTGGGACACCCATCGGATGCTCGCCGCGATCGGGGTCACGGCCGCGTTCGCACTCGCGGCCGGCGGTGCGGGACTCAGCGTGCGCAAGCGGTTGCGGCAACGCCCTCGGATCCTGACGGCGACGACCACCGAACTGCGGCGTGACGCCGACGCGTTGCGCGAGGATTCGCGGTGAGCGCCCGCGCCGCGCTGCTCGCCGAACGGCGCGATGCGCTGCTCGCGCGCAGCACGACGCTGCGGGCGGCGCTGCGCGAGGACGGTGCGCGGCTCGCCGCGAGCGTCGGCGCGATCGACCGGCTGGTCGCCCGCGCGAACTCGCGCGGCGGCCGCATGCTGATCGGGGCCGCGGCGGCGCTGCTGCTGTTCCGCCAGCCGCGGCGACTGCTGCGCCTCGCGCTGCGCGTCGCGCCGCTCGTACCGGCGGTCCAGCCGTGGATCCGGCGCTGGTTTCGCGCACGACACGAACGGGCCGAGATCAGTCCGCCGCCTTGATCCGGTCGAGGATGCGTCCCTCGATCTGCTCGAGACCGGCCGGAATCGCCGGATACCAATGGATCCGGTCGAGCGACGCTTCGGTCGGGAAGTCCACGGCGTACTGCGCCTTCAGCTTCGGCTCGATGTAGGGCTCGGCGCCCTTCGCCGCCGAGAAGCTGCCGACCCGGTTCACGATCTGCGCGGCGATCCGCGGTTGCATCACGAAATTGATCCACGCATAGGCGGCGGCGTCGTTGCGACCGTGCGCGGGCAACGCGAAGGTATCGAGCCAGCCGAGCGCGCCGGACTTCGGCACGAGGTACTGGATGGCCGGGTTCTCGCGGTTCAGGGTCCAGCCGCCGGTGTCCCACATCATC
>JAKBCG010000328.1 GCA_021808035.1 Pseudomonadota bacterium | reverse complement strand
GGTCGCGTTGCCGAAGACCTCGTTCGCGGTTTCGAGCCCGCGCCGCATCGAGGACTCGTCGACGACGTCGTCGTGCAGCAGCGTCGCGGTGTGGATGAATTCGATGATCGCGGCCGCCTCGACGTGCCGGCCGCGGTCGTGCCCGCACGCGCGCGCCGCGAGCACCACCAGCAGCGGGCGCAGGCGTTTGCCACCCGAATGAATGATGTAGGCGGCCACTTGGTTGACCAAGGCCACCGGGCTATGCAGGCGATCCGCGACGGTTTGGTCGACGGCGGCCAGGTCCGATCGGACCAGTTCGCGAATTTGTTCGAGTGTCATGAAGATTCAAATCTCGCCGCCATCTTACCGAAAGTCGGCGCCTTGCGCCCCGGCCCAATGCGGTGGACGCCGCCGCGTCCAGCCGATGCGGCGCTCGAGGCCGGCCGCGACCGCGAGCAGCACGTGGTCCCGATCCTGGCGGCCGACGAGTTGCACGCCGATCGGCAGCGCGTCCGCGGACATTGCGACCGGCAGGCTCGCCGCCGGCTGGCCGGTGACGTTGAAGAGCTCGGAGTAGGGCGCGAACGCGTACGAGCGCGCGACCCAGCGCGCGTAGTCGAACCCCGCGCCGTCCGCGGGGATCGACCCGACCGGCGGCGGGAGCGTCGCGGTCGAGGGCGTGAGGATGAGGTCGTAGTGCTCGAAGTGCCGTGCCATCGCGAGGTTCACGCCGTGGGCGAGACGCTTGACCGCGAGGTAGTCGAGTGCGCTCGCGCGCTCGGCGCGGTCCACGAGGTGCAGCGTGAGGCGCTCGACCTCGTCCTGGGTCGGCGCTCGCCCGAGTTCCCGGCGCCGGTCGGCGACCGCCATCGCCGTGTCCATGATCCATAGCAGGCTCCATCCCTCGCCGCTCGTCGCGGCGTGCACCGCCTCCGGCAGCCGCATGCGCACGACGACGTGCCCCGCGTCCTCGAGCGCGCGTGCGGTCTCGAGCACCGCGTGCTCGATCGCCCCGTCGAGCGCCGCGTGGCCAGGGCTTTCGATCACGCACGCGATGCGCAAGCGGCCCACCGGCTGCGCCAGCGCCTCGAGATAGGAAGGGACGGACCGGTGCACCCGGTACGGCGCGCCGGGCTCCGGGCCGGCGGTCGCGTCGAGGAACGCGGCACTGTCGCGCACCGTGCGCGACAGCACGTGCTCGCAGTTCAGCCCCGCGCCGCCTTCGGCGTGGTAGGGACCGATCGGGTTCAACCCGCGCGACGGCTTCAAGCCGAACAGGCCGCAGCAGGCGGCCGGTACCCTGATCGACCCGCCGACGTCCGATCCGGCGGCGACGGGGACCATCCCCGCGGCGACCGCGGCCGCGGCGCCGCCGCTCGAGCCGCCGACGGTCCGGTCGGCGTTCCAGGGGTTGCGGGTCACGCCGCGCAGGGTCGGTTCGGTGACGAATTCATCGGCGAACTCCGGTGTATTCGTCTTGCCGAGGAGCACGACGCCGGCACGCCGCCAGCGCGCGACGATCTCGCTGTCGGCGCGCGGCGCGGCGCCCGCGAAGAAGCGCGAGGAGTGCGTGGTCGGCCAGCCCTCGACGTGGATGCCGACGTCCTTCACGAGGAACGGCACCCCCGCGAGCGGCGCGTCGCGGCGCACCGCTCGCGCCTGCTCGCGCGCGCTCTCGAAGTCCGCGAGCACCAGCGCGTTCAGCGACGGATCGAGCGCCTCGATCGCGCCGATCGCCGCTTCGGTGATCTCGATCGCCGGGACGTCTCCCGAGCGCACCAGCGCGGCGAGACCGACGCCGTCGTGGCCGGCGTATTCGCTGAGTTTCATCCCCGATGTCCTCCACCGGGCCGGGGCGGCCGATGCCCCGCGACCGCCGTCGCGGGTGCAATTGACCAATCAGGGCCCTAATCGTATACTTCGCGGCTCTTTATAGGTCGGTCGCGTGCGCGACCGCTCACGATCTTGGAGTCGCAAACGATGTATGCCGTGATCGCCACCGGCGGTAAACAATACCGCGTTCAGGAAGGCGCTGTCGTCCGTGTCGAGAAGCTCGACGCGCAGGCCGGTGCGAGTGTCGAGTTCAGCCAGGTGCTCCTGGTCGGCGCGGGCGCCGACGTGAAGGTCGGGACCCCGTATGTCGCCGCGGCGAAGGTCGTCGCGACCGTCGAGAAGCACGGCAAGGGCGACAAGGTGCGGATCGTGAAATTCCGCCGGCGCAAGCACTACAAGCGCGAAGGCACGCACCGCCAGCCGTACACCGACGTCAAGATCACTCAGATCGTCGCTTGATGGGTTTCTAGGAGGCTCGACTCAACATGGCACACAAGAAGGCGGGCGGCAGCACGCGCAACGGCCGCGAATCGCATTCCAAGCGCCTCGGCGTGAAGAAGTTCGGCGGTGAAGCGGTCATCCCGGGCAACATCCTCATCCGGCAGCGCGGGACGGCGTACCGGCCCGGCGTGAACGTCGGGATCGGCACCGATCACACCTTGTTCGCGACCGCGAACGGTGTCGTCGAGTTCCGCGTGAAGGGCCCCGAGCAGCGCACCTACGTGAACGTCGTCGCCAAGTAGGCGGCGGCGCGCGGGCCGATCCGCCCGCCGGCCGGGCGCGACCGGCGCACGCCAACGAAGGGGACAGGCGCGGGCCTGTCCCCTTTTTGATTTTTACAGGGTCGCAAGGGCCGTTTGCCATGAAGTTCATCGACGAAGCGACGCTCAAGGTCCAGGCGGGCAACGGCGGGCGCGGCTGCGTGAGCTTCCGCCGCGAGAAGTTCGTGCCCTTCGGCGGGCCCGACGGCGGCGACGGGGGCCTCGGCGGGAGCGTCTACCTGCGGGCGGTCGAGGGCCTGAACACCCTCGCCGATTTCCGCATTTCGCGTACCTACAAGGCCCAGAACGGCGCGCCGGGCAGCGGCAACGACTGCACCGGCCGCGGCGGTGAGGACCTGTACGTGGCGGTGCCGGTCGGTACCGTGATCACCGAGGCCGAGACCGGCGAGGTGCTCGGCGACCTCGTCGCGCCGGACCAAGTGCTGCAGGTCGCGAAGGGCGGCAAGGGCGGGTGGGGCAACACGCGCTTCAAGTCGAGCACCAATCGAACCCCGCGCCAGTCGGGACCCGGCTTGCCCGGCGAGCGGCACGAGCTGCTCCTCGAG
>JAKBCG010000327.1 GCA_021808035.1 Pseudomonadota bacterium | reverse complement strand
GAGGTCTCGAGAGATCATCGCCGCTCAACTCCCCAGGTTCGCGCGCGGATCGAACGGCGCCGCGGTCTCGAGCGCACGGTAGGCGGCGCGCGCCGCGTCGCTGGTCGCGGGCGGCAGCGCGATCGTGAGCTCGACGTACAGGTCGCCCGGCGGCGACGCCGGGATTCCACGGCCCTTCAGGCGCAGTTTGGTGCCGGCATGGGAGCCGGCCGGGATCTTGAGGTCGACCTTGCCGCCCGGCGTCGGCGTCGGCACGGTCGCGCCGAGCGCCGCTTCCCACGGCGCGACCGGGAGCACGATCAGGAGATCGCGACCGTCGACCCGGTACAGCCGGTGCGGCGCGAATTCCACTTCAACGTACAGGTCGCCGGCCTCACCGCCGTGCACGCGGGTGCCCTGGCCGGCGAGCCGGATCGTCTGGCCGGGCAGGATGCCCTTCGGGATCTGCACGTTCAGGGTGCGCTCGGAGACCTGCAGCCGGCCTTCCGCGTCGACCTCGGGCACCCGCAAGCCGATCGAGCGCGTGCCGCCGCTGAGCGTCGCCTCGAGGTCGAGCAGCACCTTCGCGTGGTGATCCTCGCCGCGACCGCCGCCGAAGCCGCGCCGGGAGCGGCCGCCGGCGCGCGCGGCCTGGCCAAAGAGTGCCTCGAAGAAATCGCTGTAGCCGCCGGCGCCCGCGCCCGCGCCGCTGAACTCGAAACCCGCGCCCCAGTCGGGCGGCGGCCGGAACGACTCGCCGGGCCGGTGGCCGGTGCCGAGCTGATCGTACGCGGCCCGCTTCTCGGGATTGCGCAGGACCTCGTACGCTTCGCCGAGCTCCTTGAAGCGAGCCTCGGCGTCCTTTTCCTTGCTGACGTCCGGGTGGTACTTGCGCGCGAGCTTGCGGTAAGCCTGCTTGATCTCGGCTTCGGTCGCGCCGCGCGCGACGCCCATGATCTTGTAGTAGTCCTTGAATTCCACCCTGGCACCTTACAGTTGATAACCGAGCGTGAGCAAGAGCCCCTCGACGACGTCGCGCCACAGCCCCGGGGCGCGTGGCGCGAAGGGCCGGGCGTTCTCACGGAGCGCGTCGACCCAGGCGGCGAACCAGGCGATCTCGGTCGCGCCGTAAAACAGAAACGCGGACTCGTAGTTCAGCAGGAGGCTGCGCGAGTCGAGGTTCACCGACCCGGCGATCGCGAGCGCATCGTCGACGACGACCGCCTTCGCGTGCGTCATCCGCGGGACGAGGTGAAAGCGCACGCCGACCGCGGCGAGCGCGCGCAGCGCGCGCATCCGCGCGAAGTCCGCGAGCCGGTGGTTGGAGCGCCGCGGCAGGCACACGTCGATCGCGACCCCGCGTCGCGCCGCAAGCCGCAGCGCCGACTCGAGCGCGCTGTCCGGCACGAAGTACGGGGTGACCGCGAGCAGGCGGCGCTCGGCGCGAAAGCACGCGTCGATCAACAGCGCCTGCACCGTGTCCTCGGTCTGGTCGGGGCCGCTCGGCAGGAACTGCACCAGCGAGACGCCGGGGCAGGGCGGCTCGTCGGCGTTCGACGAGGCGGCCGCCGTCGGATCGGGTGCGCCGCCCGACGCGCGCCAGTCCGTCTCGAACTGGTGCTCCGCCGCGGCCGCGACCGCCCCGGCGAGATCGAACGAGAGGTCGGGCCATGGCGCGCGGCGCGCATCGCCCTCGAAGTATTCGACCGCGAAATTGCGTCCGCCGGCCCACAGCACCCGGCCGTCGGCGATCGCGAACTTGCGGTGATTGCGCAGGTTCCGCGGGCCGGAGGTGCGCCGCGCGAGCAGCGGCGAGAACACCGCGAGCGCGACGCCGGCCGCGGCGAGGCGCCGGCGCTCGGTGCGCGGCAGGAACGGCACGCCGACGCCGTCGACCAGCAGCCGCACGCGCACGCCGGCGCGGGCTCGCTCGATCAGCGCCGCGGTGACCGTGCGGCCGAGCGCGTCGTCGCCGATCAGGAACGTGCAGACGTCGAGCCGGTGGCGGGCGGCGCCGATCGTCTCGAGGAGCGCGGCGCGCGCGGCTCGCCCGTCCGGGTGCAGCCGCACGCACGCGGGCGCGGCATCGGGCACGTCGAAGCTCTCGATCAGGATCCGCGCCCAGTGGCGCGCGTCGGCGGGGCGCGGTGCGTGCACCCGCGGCCGCGGCCGCACGACCTTACGCCGGCCGAACAGCAGGTAGATCGGCAGCGTGAGGTACGGCAGCGCGATCATCCCGAGCACCCAGGCGATCGCGATCGACGGCGGCCGGCGCGCCTGGGCGCTGCGGCTGGTGAGCACGTAGGTGAGCACGCTCGCGGCGATCGCGAGCCCGTGCGTCGACAGCGCGATCCCCCAGGTGTCGGCGCTCCCGTCCACGTGCGTGAACCCAGTCAGTCGGCGATCTTCACGACCAGCTTGCCGAAGTTGCGTCCCGCGAGCAGGCCGACGAAGGCCGCCGGCGCGCGCTCGAGGCCATCGACGACGTCCTCGCGGTAGGTCACGCTGCCGTCGCGCAACCACCCGGACATGCGCTCGAGGAACTCCTCGAAGCGCGGGCCGTAGAAGTCGAACACGATGAAGCCGCGGATCGTGATCCGCTTCACTAGGATCGCGCGCAGCAGCGCCGGCGCGAAATCCGTGCCGAGCGCCGGCGCCTCGCCCTGGTAGTGCGCGATCAGGCCGCAGACCGGAATCCGCGAATGCGCGTTCAGCAGCGGCAGCACCGCGCGCAGCACCGCGCCGCCGACGTTCTCGAAGTACACGTCGATCCCGCCCGGGCAGGCGGCGGCGAGCTGCTCGGGAAACGCCGGGTCGCGATGATCGACACAGGCGTCGAAGCGCAGTCCCTCGACCGCCCAGCGGCACTTGTCGGCGCCGCCCGCGATGCCGACCACGCGGCAGCCTTCGCGCTTCGCGAGCTGGCCGACGACCGAGCCGACCGCGCCGGTCGCGGCGCCGACCACGACCGTCTCGCCGGCGCGCGGCCGGCCGATCTCGAGGAGCCCCATGTAGGCGGTGAAGCCCGGCATGCCGAGCACGCCGAGCGCGTACGAGGGGTGCGCGAATCCCGCCGGGAGCTTGCGCAGGCCCTCGGCGGCGACGACCGCATAGTCCTGCCAGTCGCCCATGCCGACGACGAGATCACCGGCGCGCAGGCGCGGATCGCGGGAGG
>JAKBCG010000326.1 GCA_021808035.1 Pseudomonadota bacterium | reverse complement strand
CGGGCGGGTGGTCGGCGCGCTCGCGCTGTTCAACCCGCCGAGTGCTGCGGATTTCCCACCGTCCGCGGTCGTCGCGATCGAGGCGGCGGCGCGGCGCCTGTCGACGGTGATCGATGCGGCTCACGATGCACGAACCGGCCTCCTGACGGACGTCGCGTTCGATCGGGCTGCCCGGCGGGTGTTCGCGACCGGGGCGCCCCTCGGCGCCCACAGCCTGCTGTACCTCGACGTCGATCGCATGCGGGCGCTCAACGAGGCGTTCGGGATGCCCGCCGGCGACGAGGCGATTGCGGCGGCCGCCGCGTGCCTGCAGGCGACGCTGCCCGCCGACGCATCGTGCGCCCGGTTGACCGGTGACCGGCTCGCCGCGTTGTTGCCGAACACCAACGTGGACGCGGACGAGCCGCTCGCACACGCGCTCGCGGCCGCCGAGGATGCCTGCAAGAGCGCGAAAGCGCTCGGCGGCAATCGCGTCGCGTTGGCCCCGGAGCGCGCGAGCGACGGCCACGCGACGAACGCGGCGGTCGCGCGCGCGCTGCGGCGGGCGCTCGCGACCGGTGAGCCGCACCTGATCGCGCAGCCGATCCTGCCCCTGCGGGGCAGTTACGGGGGCGCCTTGTTCGAGGTTTTGCTGCGATTGCCGAACGAGCGCGGCGAACTGCTCGCGGCGCGGAAGGTGCTGCCGGTCGCCCGGGCGTGCGGGCTGACGCGCGCGGTGGATCGCTGGGTCGTGCGGGGCGTCTGCGCGCTGCTCGGCGCGTACGGCCGCCATATCGGTGAGCAGCGCGCGTGCTTCACGGTGAACCTCGATGCGGAGTCCTTGCTCGACGAATCGTTCGTCGGCTTCGTGGAGGAACGGCTCGCGGCCGATTGCGTGCCGCGCGGCTCGCTGGGCTTCGAGATCTCCGAGGCGGTCGCGGCGCGACATCCGGACGCGACGCGGCGCTGCATCGATGCGCTCCGTGGTTCGGGCTGCCGTTTCGCGCTCGACGAGTTCGGCACCGGCGCGGGCACGCTCGGGCTTCTGCGCGAGTTCGCGGTCGAGGCGCTGAAGATCGACGGCACGATCGTTCGCGACGCGATCGAGCAGCCCCGCTCGGCCGCGATGATCAAGGCGATCGCGCAGCTCGCGACGATGATGCGTCTGCGCACGATCGCCGAGCACGTCGAGAGCGACGCCTTGCGGGCCCGGATCGCGGATCTCGGCGTCGATTATGGCCAGGGATTCGCGGTCGCGCGCGCGGTTCCACTCCGCGACTTGCTCGGCGATCTCGCGCTATTCCAGGCGAGCGTCGATCCGAAACGGGGCGAGAACGGCCTCTTGTAATTCTCCTCGCGCTGAGGCAAACAGTAGCAGGACCGGTGCGCCGGGCCGGTCGGGAATCGATGGCGTCGGTGCGGTCGCTCGGACCGCCTCAGGGGTGTGAATGGACGATTCGCCGAAGGTCGCGCCAGAGTGGTCGGTGCGCCACTGGTACAACAGCGATCATCCGATCGCGCTCTCGGCATTGCGGGGCCGGGTCGTCGTGCTCGGCGCGTTCCAGGTTCTGTGCCCGCAATCGGTCGCTTTCGGCGTTCCGCAGATCCGCCGGATATACGAGACGTTCGAGCCGAAGGACGTTGCGGTGATAGGCCTGCACGCGACCTTCGAGCACCACACCGCGATCACGCGGGCGGTCGTCGAGGCGTTCATCCACGAGTACCGCCTCAAATTCCCTGTGGCGGTCGACGCGCCGGGCGCGTCGGGTCCGATTCCGCTCACGATGGAACGATACCGAATGCGCGGGACGCCGAGTCTGGTGCTGATCGATCGGGACGGTGTGATCCGCAAGCACGCGTTCGGTCCGATCGACGACATGCGCATCGGTGCGGAGATCGGCGCGCTCGCGGCGGAACCGCCGAGCGTCACGTTGTCCCGCAGTTCGGTCGCCTGAGACCGCTCGCGCCGGCGGTTCAGCGGCGCGGGCGCCGATCCAGGGACCCGGTCAACGCGGCCGCGAGCCTCGCCGCCCAGCGGCGCTGGCCGGTCGTTGTCGCAATGAGATCCTGACGCACCTCGATTTCGACGTGCAGCAGACCGCGCTTCTCTCCGTATTCCGGGATCGCGACATCGGTCGCGTCGCCGACCGCATAGGGTTGATTGTCGCCGACGACCAGCGCCGGATCGGCGCGCAGCACCGCGAGCAGCGCGTCCGCGAGCCGCCGATCGCGATGATAGAGGACGCCGACGTGCCAGGGCCGGGCGATGCCGAGGTAGACGGGCGTGAAGCTGTGCATCGCGATCAATACCGTCGGCCGGCGCGTCGCGGCGCGTTCCTCGAGGAGCGCACGGATCCGTGCGTGGTACGGGGCGAAGATCGCCCGTTCGCGCCTCTGCCGTTGGATCGCATCCACCCGGGCGTTCCCCGGAACCGGCGTCCGTTCGCTCTCGGCGACGATCGATGTCGGGCCGCCGGGCGGTCGATTGCAGTCGATCACCAGCCGGGAGTAGCGCTGCAGGACCGTGCAGGCATCCCAGATTTCGGACAGACGCCGTGCGACCGCGGCCGCGCCGATGTCCCATGCGATGTGTCGCGCGAGATCCGCGTTTGCGAGCCCGAGCGACCCGAGCGCGCGCGGGATGCGTGCGCCGGCGTGGTCGCACACGATCAGGAACGCCGAGCGACCCCGCGGCCGCAGGACCTCGACCGGCGACGGCTCATCGGCAGCGAGCAGCGGTTCGCTCCCGGGCAATTCGGCAGCCATCGTCAGGGAGGGCGCTTGTGCAACGGCTCGGGCGGCGCCGGCGGCGGTGTCGGCGCCGGGGGCGGTGGCGGCGGGTCGATGGGCATCCCTTGATGGCGCAGGACGGCGACGATCACGTCTTCCTGCCGCGTGAGCGTTCGCATCTGTTCGACGCGCCAGCGCGCGTGTGCGCTGCGCAACCAGGGCAGCAAGGGCGCGTCGAAGCGCTCGGCGTTCGCGACGCGCCACTCGAGCACCCGGCGCGCTTCGCCGAGCGCGCGGAAACCCGGGCTTCCGTAACGCGCGAAGCGTCGCCCGATCGAGTAACCGGCGTACTGGGCGTCGATCGTGTCGGCGTGACGCAGCAGTTGCGCAATCTTTTCGCAGGCGGTGCGCCGTGGGCTGCCCGACCGTGAGTTGCGGCATACCGTCGCGAGC
>JAKBCG010000325.1 GCA_021808035.1 Pseudomonadota bacterium | reverse complement strand
TTCGATTACCTGCGCAACGTCAACACCGGGCATCCGGGTTCGATCACGAGCATCCATGCGTCGAGCGCGGCGATGGCGTTCGAGCAGCTCGTGCTCCTGATCAAGCAAAATCCGAGCGGACGAGCGCTGGCGCGACGGGATATCCGCGCGATGCTGCGCGCCTCGATCGACGTCGTCGTCCAATTCGGGCTCGATGGCCATCGCCGCTGCATTCGCGAGGTCTGGTTCGAGCCGCGGTCGATCTCGCGTCGGGCGGTCCGCGCCGGGGCGCCGCAATGACGATCGCCGCCCTCGCGCAGGGCACCGTCGGACTCTATGCGGCGTACGCCGCGGTGCAGGCGCCGATGCTTGCAGGACTCGCCCGCGGTGGCGCGCGCCTGCGCGACTATCTGAAGTCGCCGCTGCTCGCCGTCCCGGCGACCGCGCTGGTCGGCGTCGCCGCGAGTGTCGGGCGATCGTTGCTCGCGTCGGCCGGGATCGGCGACGTGGCGGCGATCACGTTCGGCGCGAGCATCGCACTCAGCGGCGCGCTCGGCTACGCCGGCGGGCGGTTGCTCGCGGACGCGGGTCGATCGACGGGCATCCCTGGCCGCGGCAGCGTGCTCGACGAGGACCCGGCGCCGCGGCGCGCATCGCGCCGCGACGCGGATCACGCCGATGCGCGTGCGCCGGTGCATCTCGCCGGCCTCGAGGTGCCCCGCGGCGACGAAGCCAAGCATTTCAAGCTGATCGGCACGACCGGTACGGGCAAGAGCACCGCGATCCGGGAGCTGCTCGGCGATGCGCTCCGCCGCGGGGATCGAGCCGTCGTCGCCGACCCGGACGGTGGTTACCTCGACCGCTTCTACGATCCCGAGCGCGGCGACGTGATCCTGAACCCGTTCGACCGGCGCGCGCGACGCTGGGACCTGTTCGGCGAGATCGACAACGATTACGACGTCGATCAGCTCGCGCGGGCCCTGATCCCCGATCACGGGGGGCCGGAGCGCAGCTGGCGCGACTATGCCCGGACGTTCTTCGCCGCGGTCACCGCCCAGGCGCGGCAGGCCGGCGTGCGCGACGTCGGCGAACTCTATCGCCTCCTCGTCGTGGCCGACGTCGCCGAGTTGCGGGTGCTCGTCGGCGGCACCCCCGCGCAGCCGTTCCTCGACGAACACAATGCGCGGATGTTCGATTCGGTGCGCTCGGTGACGAGCGCCGCGGTCGGCGCGCTCCAGTACGTCGCGAACTCCTCCGCCGAGCCGTTGTCGGTGCGTCGCTGGATCGCAAGCGGCGAACGCGGTGTGCTGTTCCTGCCGTACGCGGCCGGCCAGATTCCCGCGTTGCGGAACACGATCTCGGCCTGGATGCGCCTCGGGATCTTCGAAGCGATGAACCCGGATGCCACCGCGGCCGGCAGCCCGGACCGGCGCCGCCCGCTCTGGTTCGTGGTCGACGAGCTCGATGCGCTCGGGCCGATCGACGGCCTGAAGGATGCACTCGCGCGGCTGCGGAAATTCGATGCCCGCTGCGTGTTGGGGTTCCAATCCATCGCGCAGGTCTCGAACACGTACGGCCACGGCGAAGCCCATACGATCGTGGAGAACTGCGGCAACACCTTGATCCTGCGTTGCTCGGCGAGCGAGGGTGGCGGCACCGCGAAGTTCGCCTCGCAGCTGATCGGCGACCGTGAAGTCCGGCGGATCACCGTGTCGCGGAGCCGGCGCGCGACCGAACTCCTCGGCGTGACCACGCGATCGGAACACTTCAGCATCGAGCCCGCCCTGTTGCCGTCGCAGATCGAGCGTTTGCCGGACCTGCGTGGCTACCTGAAGCACGCGTCCGCCGGATCGTGGCGCCGGGTCGATCTCGATCCGGACACCGGGGGCGGACGCCTCCTGCGCGCGCGCGACACGGAATTCGACCATGAGTGAGCGTGGCGCGACGCCGGAGGAGACCGTGCGGCTCGGCTTGCTGCTGGAGAACGCGCACGCGCAGCAACAGGGGGCGGCCGAATCGATCGATCAGTTGCACTCGCTCGTGCACGGTCTCGACGACGTCGTGCGCGACGAGATCCGACGGACCTTGATCGAGGAGCTTCAGGGGCTCGACGCCGAGATCGCCGCGAGCATCACCCAGTTGCGCCGACTCCGGCGGGTCGTCTCGCTGCGCGCGGCGGCGTGGACGATCGGCGCGGCGATCGCAGTGCCGCTGCTGTGCAGCGCGGCCCTCGGGGCGATGCGACCGTCGATTCGCCGGATCGGAGAGCTCGACGCGCAGCGTGCGGCGCTCGAACGGAACCTGGCGACGCTGCGGGCCGCCGGCGGGGTCGTCGACCTGCGCCGTTGCGGTCGTCGCCGGCGTTGGTGCGTGCGGGTCGATCGCCACGCGCCGCGCTACGGTCGACGGGGCGATTTCGCGGTCGTCGACGGAGGCTGAGGTGCTGCCATGGCCGCTGCAGGCGCTCGTCGATCCGCGGTCCCACGAGATCGCCGCATTCGCAGTCGCCGCCGTGCCGATGATGATCGCCGGACTCTGGCAGCTGCGACGCGGCAATCGACCGAGCGCGGGCGTACGGCGCGGCGCGACGGTGGTGCGTCACCGGGTTCGGATCTCGGCCGATCACGCCCGCGAGCTCGGACGGATCACGATTGCCGGGCTGGCGGTGCCGGCCGCCGACGAGAGCAAGCACTTCAAGATCCTCGGCACCACCGGGACCGGCAAGTCGACCGCGATTCGCGAAATTCTCGGGGCCGCGCTGGCGCGCGGCGATCGGGCGGTGATCGCGGATCCCGACGGAGGCTACCTCGGACGGTTCTTCCGCGCCCGACGGGGCGACCTCGTCCTCAATCCGTTCGATCCCGCGTCCTTGCGCTGGGACTGGCGCGCGGAGATGCGCAATCCCTACGACGCGGAGCTGCTCGCGAGCGCCCTGGTTCCCGGGTCGGCCGATGCGGCCGGCGAGGAGTGGCGTGGCTATGCGCGCACGTTCCTCGCCGCGGTGATCCGCCGTAGCTGGGAGAGCGGACCCGGCCCGGCCGCCGACCTGTGGCGGCTCCTCGCGTACGCGCCGGTCGCGCAGTTGCGCCCGCTGGTCGCCGGCAGCGCCGCGCAGCCCTTTCTCGATCCGGACAACGCGCGCATGTTCGGATCGATCCGCTCGGTCGCGGTATCCGCGGTCCGCG
>JAKBCG010000324.1 GCA_021808035.1 Pseudomonadota bacterium | reverse complement strand
GAAGCAGCTGATCAAGGAGGGGCTCCTCGAGTCGCCGTCGCTGATCCAGCTGTGCATGGGCATTCCGTACGGCGTGCCCGCGGACGTCGGCCACCTGCTCGCGATGGTCAACGCGCTGCCGCCGGACTGCAACTGGGGCACGTTCGCGATCAGCCGGATGCAGATGCCCTGGGTCGCGCAGTCGGTGCTGCTCGGCGGCAACGTCCGCGTCGGGCTCGAGGACAACCTGTATCTCAGCAAGGGCGTGTACGCGAGCAACGCCCAGCTCGTCACCAAGGCCCGCACCATCATCGAGGCGATGGGCGCGCGCGTGCTCACGCCGGCCGAGGCGCGCGAGCGCCTGAAGCTCGGCTGACCTCGGAGCACGGGATGGAGGCGCTGACACCGTATCCGGTCGCGATCGAGCCGCACTGGATCGACTACAACGGTCACCTGCGCGACGCGTACTATGGGGTCGCGTTCAGCTTGGCGGTCGACGACGTGATGGATCAGCTTGGCCTCGACGCCGGCTATCGCGCGCGCACCCGGGGCACGCTCTACACGCTCGAGATGCACTACCATTACCTGCACGAGGTGAAGCGGACGGACGACCTGCGCGTGCGCTGCATGGTGCTCGACGGCGATGCGAAGCGCATCCTGCTCGCGGGCGTGTTCGAGCGCGGCGCCGAGCGGACCGTCGCCGCCGTCGCCGAGGCGATGCTGTTGCACGTGGTCCAATCCGAAACGCCGAAGAGCGCCCCGCTCCCGGTCGCGGTCGCCGACCGCGTCGAACGGCTGCGACGAGCGGCCGAGTGGTCCGCCGACTGGCCGCGCTCGCGCGCGCTCGCGATCCGCCGGGGATGACCGCGATGGATGCCGCCGCCCTTCGCCGGCTGATCGCGCCGCGCAGCATCGCGCTGATCGGCGCGAGCGCCTGGACCGACGCGGTCGCCGCCGGCAGCCGCAGGATCGGTTTCGCCGGGCCGATCTGGCGCGTGCACCCGACCCGGCCGTCGACGCCGCAAGCCCCGGTGTACCGCGCGGTCGAGGAATTGCCCGACGCTCCGGACGCCGCGTTTCTCGCGGTCCCGAACATCGAGGTTCCCGGTGTCGCCGCGGCGCTCGCGCGGCGCGGCACCGGGGGATTCGTGTGCTTCAGCTCCGGGTTCTCCGAGACCGGCACCGACCTCGGGCGCCGGTTGACCGAGGAACTGCGCGAACGTGCCGGCGATCTGCCGTACTTCGGCCCGAATTGCTACGGGTTCGTGAATTTCTTCGACCACGTCGCGATGATGCCGGATCAGATCGTCGGCGCCGCGCCCGATCGCGGCGTCGCGGTGATATGCCAGAGCGGGACGCTCGCGCTCACGCTGATGTTCAACCAGCGTTCGCTGCCGATCGGCTATTTGTTCTCGGTCGGCAACCAGACCCGGATCGCGGTCGAGGACCTGATCGAGGCGCTCGCGGACGATCCACGGGTCACTGCGTTCGGGCTGTATCTCGAGGGGATCAAGGACCCGTCGCGATTCGCGCGCGCCGCCGACGTCGCGCGGCGCGCGGGCAAGCCGATCGCGGCGATCAAGTCCGGTCGCACCGCGGCCGCGGCGCGAACCGCCCACAGCCATACCGGCGCGCTCGCAGGCGCGGATGCGGTGTTCGACGCGTTCTGCCGGCAGGCCGGCATCGCCCGCTGCGACACGCTCGGCGCGCTGTGCGAGACCCTGAAGGTCCTCCATGTCGGCGGTCCGACCGGCGGCGGCAAGCTCGCGATCATCGGTGCCTCCGGCGGCGACATGGCGATGACCGCGGACGTCGCCCGGGACCTGCCGGTCGAGTTCCCGCCGATTCCGGCGCCCCAGGCCGAGCGCCTCGAGGCGCTGCTCGGCGAGCGCGTGACCATCTCGAACCCGTTCGACATGCACACCTACCTGTGGTTCGATCCGCCGGCGCTGCGCAAGGTGTTCGCGGCGGTGTTCGACGGCGGCTACGATGCGGTCGGCTTCATGCTCGACTGTCCGCCGGACGGCAAGACCGACACCTCGGCCTTCGATGTCGTGATCGCCGAGTACATCGACGTCGCCGCGGGGGCCGCGCCGCGCGTCGCGTTGCTGGCCTCGCTCCCGGAGACGATGGGCGAGCGGATCCGTGGCCGCTGCCTGCGCGGCGGGGTCGTGCCGCTGCAGGGCTTGCGCGAGGGGCTCGAGGCGCTCGCGGCCGCGGGCGCGGTCGGTTGCGCCTGGCGGGGTCCCGGGGTCGAGCTGCGCATGCCGCGACGGACGATCGACGTGGCGCGAGCACGCGGCTCCGACGAGCGCGACGGCAAGGCGGCGCTCGCGCGCCATGGCGTCGCGATCCCGCGCAACGTGGTCGCCGCGCCCGGGGACGCGGCGGACGCCGCGACGTCGATCGGTTTCCCGGTCGTGATCAAGGCGCTCGCGGCGCACCTCGAGCACAAGACCGAAGTCGGCGGCGTGGTGCTCGACGTCCGCGACCGGACCGCCGCGGCAGCGGCCGGCGCGCGGCTCGCGGCCTTGTCGCAGACGCTTCTCGTCGAGGAGATGATCGTCGACGGCATCGCCGAAGTGCTGGTCGGCGTGATCGTCGATCCGCAGTTCGGCCAGGTGCTCGTGCTCGGTGCGGGCGGCGTCCTCACCGAGTGGCTCGCCGATTCGGTCGCCCTGCTCCCGCCCTGGACGGACGCCGCGATCCAAGACGCGCTCGGGCGGACCCGGGTCGGCCGGCTGCTCGCGGGCTTTCGCGGCAAGCCGCCCGGCGATCTGCCGGCGCTGGTCGAGGCCATCCGGCGGATCGGCGAGTTCGCGGCGCAGAACGTCGATCGGCTCGCCGAGATCGACGTGAATCCCTTGATCGTGAGACCGGCGGGCCGCGGCGTCGCGGCCGTCGACGCCTTGATACGTTGGACGGAGGAGTAAGCGATGTCCGAAGCGACGATGAAGGATGGGATCCGCACCGAGAAGCGCGGAGCGATCCTCGAAGTGACGATCGACCGTCCGAAGGCGAATGCGATCGATCTCGCGGCCAGCCGCCGGCTGAACGACGTGTTCAGCGCGTTCCGTGACGATCCGGACCTGCGGGTCGGGATCGTGACCGGCGCCGGCGAGCGGTTCTTCTGCCCGGGGTGGGACCTGAAGGCCGCGGCCGCGGGCGAGAAATCGGACGAGGACT
>JAKBCG010000323.1 GCA_021808035.1 Pseudomonadota bacterium | reverse complement strand
CGCGGCCCATCTCCTGCAGCATCTGCCGCGAGATCCGGTTCAGCTTGTTGATCGTCTCGATCATGTGCACCGGGATGCGGATCGTGCGCGCCTGGTCCGCGATCGACCGGGTGATCGCCTGGCGGATCCACCAGGTTGCATAGGTCGAGAACTTGTAGCCGCGGCGGTATTCGAACTTGTCGACGGCCTTCATCAGCCCGATGTTGCCTTCCTGGATCAGGTCGAGGAACTGCAAGCCTCGATTGGTGTATTTCTTCGCGATCGAGATCACCAGGCGCAGGTTGGCCTCGACCATCTCCTTCTTCGCGCGGCGCGCCTTGGCCTCGCCGATCGAGACCTCGCGGTTGATCTCCTTGATCTCGCCGATCGGCAGGTGATATGCGACTTCCAGCTCCTTCAGCTTGTTCTGGCGCAGGCCGATTTCGTCGCGGAACCGGCCGAGCGCGGCCGAATAGCGCTTCTTCGCCTTGATGTGCTTCTCGAGCCAGCGCGTGCTGGTCTCGTTCTTCGGAAAGGAGGCGATGAAGTCCTTGCGCGGCATGCCCGCCTGCTTGATGCACAAGAACATGATCTCGCGCTCCAACGACCGTACCTCGGCGACGTGGCGCCGCAGGTTCTCGATCAGCTGGTCGAACATCTTCGGTGCGAGCTTGAGCTCCATCAGCTCGCCGCAGGCCTTCTTGCGCAGCTTTTGCGTCTTCGGGTCTTTCGACGAGTGCTTGTCGAGCGCGTTGACGAACTGGTGGTGGACCTTTGCGAGCGCCGCGAAACGCTTCGCCGCCTCTTCAGGGTCCGGGCCCGTGTCGATGGCCTCGCCGTCCTCGTCGTCGTCCGACTCGTCCTCGTCGTCGTCGGCTTCGACCGCCATCATCTTCGGGTTCTGGGGCTGCGCGATCTCATCGGGCGCGTTCGGATCGACGAAACCGACGATCACGTCGACCAGCCGGGTCTGACCGGACTTCACCGATTCGTAGCTCTTCAGCAGCAGATCGTACGTGCCCGGGTAGCTCCCGAGCGCGACTTTGACCGCCTCGAGACCCTCCTCGATGCGCTTCGCGATCCGGATCTCGCCCTCGCGGGTCAGCAGCTCTACCGTGCCCATCTCGCGCATGTACATGCGCACCGGGTCCGTGGTACGACCGAACTCGGCGTCCAGGTTCGCGAGTGCCGCGGTCGCCTCCTCGACGGCTTCCTCATCGGGCGTCGCGGTCGCGTCCGCGAGCAGCAACGACTCGCTGTCCGGCGCCTTCTCGTACACCGGGATGCCCATGTCGTTGATCATGTTGACGATGTCTTCGATCTGTTCCGGATCGACGATCTCGCTCGGCAAATGATCGTTGACCTCGACGTAGGTCAGGTAACCCTGTTCCTTGCCGCGCGCGATCAGGAGCTTCAGCTGGGACTGACGCTCGTCGGCGATCTGGGTCGCGGTGCCTGGTGACGCTTTCTTGGTCAATCTGGACGCCTCGTAGAGCCAAACGGTGGAAAACACGGCACGAAGCCGATTAGTATACTTTGCCCCGGTCCTGCCCGCCAGGAACCGCGGCTCCCCGGGGCGATCGGCCGATCATTCGCCATCCGTGGCGGGACCTGGCCCCCCGGGCCGACCTCTCGCCCTCAACAAGGCATTGAGTTCCGCCTTTTCCTCGAAGTTCAAGCCCGATTCTCGTGCCTTCTCGAGCAGTGCATCGACCCGCCGGCCGGCCCCTTGTGCGGCCGCGAGCTTTTGGATCGCCTGGCCGAGCTCGGTCGCCGCCACCTCGGCTCCCGCGACCAGCGGCGCCCTGGCCGCAAGCTCGGCGAGGCGCGCATATTCGGGTCGCTCCCGCCAACGCTCGAGCAAGGCCGCGGTGGTCGGGGCGGCGATCGAGCGCGCTTGCGCGACGAGTTCGCGCAGGACCGCGATCCCGGCCTGATCGACCCGTTCGAGCGGATCGATCGTATCCAGTCGTTGCGCTGCAGCGGGATAATGCAGCACGAGTGAGATCGCTTGCCGGAGCAGGGGCCCGCGCCCGGTGCCGACCCCCGCCCGGGGCCGGATCGCGCGCTCGGACGTCGGCGTCGGCGGTGCGCGGCGGCCCGATTCGACGGGGGCCGCGAGCAGGGAACGGAGTTTCTCGGCGGGCAGCCGGATCTCGGCCGCGAGCCGGTCGGTCAGCAATTCGCGGTACACGCCGTCCGGCATCCGCTGGAACAGCGGCCGCGCCCGTGCCGCGAGCTTCGCACGTCCGTCGATGTGATCGAGATCGATCCCGATGCACAACTCGCGCAACAGGTACTCCGACAGCGGCAGCGCCGCCTGCAGGCGTTGCTCGAAACCCGCGGCCCCCTCGGCAGCGACCAAGGTGTCCGGATCGTGACCCTCGGGCAGGAACAGGAATCTGATCTCGCGCCCGTCGGCCGCGAGCGGCAGCGCGGTCTCGAGCGCACGCCACGCGGCGGCACGTCCCGCGCGGTCGCCGTCGAACGAGAACACGACCTCGCTGGTGAGTCGGAAGATCTTGTGCAGATGTTCCTGGGTGGTCGCGGTGCCGAGCGTCGCGACCGCATGACGGATGCCGGCCTGGTGGAGCCGCACCGCGTCCAGATAGCCTTCGACCACGACCAGCCGCGGGAACTCGGTCTGCGCGCGACGCGCTTCGTAGAGACCGTAGAGCTCGCGTCCCTTGTGAAACAGCGCCGTTTCCGGCGAGTTCAGGTACTTCGGTTCGCCTTGATCGATGACCCGGCCGCCGAATGCGATCACCCGGCCTCGCGAATCGCGGATCGGGAACATCACCCGGTCGCGGAATCGGTCGTAGAAGCCGGCGGTGCGTTCCCCGCCGCGCGTGTCCCGTTCGATGATCAGTCCCGCCTGCTGCAGACGACGGCGCTCCTCGGGGCTGGTGCCGAACCGCCCGAGCAGCGCGTTCCAGGAGTCGGGCGCATAGCCGAGCGCGAAATCCGATGCGGCCGCGTCCGTGATCCCGCGCCCCGCGAGATAGGCGCGGGCGCGCGCGTCGTCCCGCAGGCACTGCTGATAGAAGAGCGCCGCCCGGGAGAGCAATTCGTACAGATCGCCGCCGCCCGCGACGGGTCCCGCCTCGCGCGGCACTTCGAGCCCGGCCCGCTCGGCGAGCATCGCGACCGCATCCGGGAATTCCAATTTCTCGAATTGCATCAGGAAGCCGATCG
>JAKBCG010000322.1 GCA_021808035.1 Pseudomonadota bacterium | reverse complement strand
CGATCTGGCCGCCGCGATCGATGCGGCGATCGCCGATCCGGCCGTCGCGGCGATCGTGCTCAGCGGCGCGAACGGATTGTTCTCCGCCGGCGCCGACATCACCGAGTTCGGTACGCCGAAGATGCTCGCGGGTCCGAACCTGCTCGATCTGATCGCCCTGATCGAATCGAGCCCGAAGCCGGTCGTCGCGGCGATCGAGGGCACCTGCCTCGGCGGCGGATTCGAGATCGCGCTCGGCTGCCATTACCGGGTCGCCGGCACGACCGCGAAACTCGGTCTGCCCGAGGTCAAGCTCGGACTCTTGCCGGGCGCCGGGGGCACACAGCGCCTGCCGCGGTTGATCGGCGTCGAGGCCGCGCTCAACCTGATCCTCGCGGGCGAGGCCGTCCCCGCCGCGGCCTTCAAGGGCTCGGCGCTGCTCGATCAAGTCGTCGATGGACCGGTGGTCGCGGCCGCGGTCGGGCTGGCCGAAGCGAAGCTCGCCGAGCTGGCGGGCCGCCCACCGCCGCGGGCGCGCGACCGCACGCTGCGTGAGCCGGCGCTGGATGCGTTCCTCGGTTTCGCGCGCAATTCGCTGAAGATGGCGTTCCCGAACTATCCGGCGCCGCTCGCGATCGTCGATGCGATCGAGAGCGCGGCGACGCAGGACTTCGAGACCGGCATGGCCGCGGAACGGCGCCGGTTCTCGGAGCTGATGCACGGCGAGGTCTCGGCGGCGTTGCGGCACCTGTTCTTCGCCGAGCGTGCGGCCGCGAAGATCCCGGACGTTCCCGAGTCGACGCCGCTGCGCGACGTGAAGCGGGTGGGCGTGGTCGGTGCGGGCACGATGGGCACCGGGATCGCGATCAATTTCCTGAATGCCCGCATTCCCGTCGTGCTGCTCGAGGTGGGTCGCGAGGCGCTCGACCGGGGCGTCGCGCGCATCGCCGAGACCTACGAGGGCCAGGTCAAGAAGGGCCGGCTCAAGCCGGAGGATGCGACCGCACGGCGGGCACTCCTCAGTCCGACCTTGAGCTATCCGGATCTCGCCGGCTGCGACCTCGTGATAGAGGCGGTGTTCGAGGACATGGACGTCAAGCGACAGGTGTTCGAACGTCTCGACGCCACGGCGAAACCCGGCGCGATCCTCGCGAGCAACACCTCGACGCTCGACCTCGATCGGATCGCGGCCGTCACGAAGCGTCCGGCCGACGTGATCGGCCTGCATTTCTTCAGCCCGGCGAACGTGATGAAGCTGCTCGAGGTGGTCCGCGGCAAGGCGACCGGCAAGGACGTGCTCGCGACCGTGATGACACTCGCGCGAACGATCCGCAAGACCGCGGTGGTCGCCGGGGTCTGCGACGGCTTCATCGGCAACCGGATGATCGAGCAGTACCTGCGACAGGCGTTGTTCATGGTCGACGAGGGCGCGAGTCCCGCCGAGATCGACCGGACGATCGAAGGCTTCGGCTTCGCGATGGGCCCATTCCGCATGAGCGACCTTGCCGGCAACGACATCGGTTGGCACATCCGTCAGCGCCGGTATCGCGAAAGTCCGACGATGGTGTATTCGCGGATCGCCGATCGGGTCTGCGAGATCGGCCGGCTCGGCCAGAAGACCGGCGCCGGCTGGTACGACTACCGTCCCGGCGATCGTAACGCGCATCCGTCGCCACTGGTCGACGAGCTGATCGCGAAATATCGCGCCGAGATCGGCCTTGCTCCACGCAAGTTCACCAAGGGCGAGATCGTCGATCGGCTGGTGTACGCGCTCGTCAACGAGGGTGCGAAGATCCTCGACGAGAGGATCGCGAACAAGCCGTCCGACATCGATCTCGTCTACCTGTACGGCTACGGCTTTCCCGCGTGGCGGGGCGGACCGATGTGCTACGCGGATACGATCGGCACGTTCGGCGTGGTGCACCGCATGGCCGAGTTCGCTCGCAACCGTCACGGCGATCCGGGATTCTGGACGCCGGCGCCCCTGCTCGCGCGTCTCGCCGCCTCGGGCGGCGCGTTCAACTCGATCGGAGCCCGTTCATGAGCCGCGAAGCCGTCATCGTCTCCACCGCCCGTACGCCGCTCGCGAAGTCCTGGCGCGGCGCGTTCAATCTAACCCACGGCGCCACGCTCGGCGGTCACGTCGTGCAGGCCGCGCTCGAACGCGCGAAGGTCGATCCGGCCGAGGTCGAGGACGTGTTGATGGGTTGTGCGTTGCCGGAAGGCGCGACCGGCGGGAACATCGCGCGGCAGATCGCCTTGCGGGCGGGGTGTCCGTCGACGGTCCCGGGAGCGACGGTGAACCGGTTCTGCTCGTCCGGCCTGCAAACGATCGCGCTCGCGGCGCAGCGCATCCTCGCCGGCGAGGGCGAGCTCTACGTCGCGGGCGGCGTCGAGGCGATCTCGGTGGTGCAACAAGAATTGAATCGGCATTTCTTCGAAGAGCCGTGGCTGCAGGCGAAGGCTCCCGGGATCTACTGGAACATGCTGCAGACCGCCGAGGAAGTCGCGAAGCGCTATCGGATCTCGCGCGAGCGGATGGACGAATACGGCGCGCGCAGTCAGCAGCGCGCGTGCGAATCGCAGGCGCAAGGGAGTTTCGCAGCCGAAATCGCGCCGATCACGGTGACCGCGGGCGTAGTCGAGAACGGAACGAGCCGGCTGACGCGCCAGACGATCGAGGTCGCGGTCGACGAAGGCCTGCGACCGGGCACGACCGCCCTGGCGCTCGCGAACCTCAAGCCGGCGATTCCCGGCGGCGTGATCGCCGCGGGCAACGCGAGCCAGTTCTCCGATGGCGCGGGGGCGTGCGTGATCATGAGCGATCGCGAGGCGAGTCGCCGTGGACTCGATCCGCTCGGTGCGTTCCGCGGTTTCGCGGTCGCGGGTTGCGAGCCCGAGGTCATGGGCATCGGGCCGGTGTTCGCGGTCCCGAAGCTACTCGCGCGCGCGGGGCTTTCGATCGATGACGTCGGTCTCTGGGAACTCAACGAGGCGTTCGCGGTTCAGGTGCTCTACTGCCGCGACACGCTCGGCATTCCGGACGATCGGCTCAATGTCGACGGCGGCGCGATCGCGATCGGCCATCCCTACGGGATGAGCGGACAGCGGCTCGTCGGCCACGCGTTGCTCGCCGGCAAGCGGCTCGGCGCGAAATACGTCGTCGCGACCATGTGCATCGGCGGCGGCATGGGTGCC
>JAKBCG010000321.1 GCA_021808035.1 Pseudomonadota bacterium | reverse complement strand
GTCCTCGCTCGGCCCGATGCTGGATCCGGATCGCGGCGCTGCTGATCGACGCGATCCTGGTCGGGATCGTCGCGAGCTTGCTGGTCACGCACCGCAGCCACGTCGAGCTCCTGTTGCTGGCCGCTTACGGGGCGGTGATGTGGAAGCTGCGGGGCTCGACGGTCGGTGGGATCATACTCCACCAGCGGGTCGTGCGTGCCGACGGTCGAACGCTCGATTGGCCGACCGCGATCGTGCGGGCACTCGCGTGCTTCCTGTCGCTGGCGGTCGCCGGGCTCGGATTCATCTGGATCGCGATCGACCCGGACAAGCAGGCATGGCACGATAAGATCGCGGGGACCCTCGTCGTGCGCACGACGCCGGCGCCATCGCTGCTGTGACGGTGGCCGCCAGTGGCGGGCGGCGCTGCGCTATGATCGTCGCCCGCCAAGCGAGAGGGGAGCGACCATGTCGACGTATACGCTGTATGGCCGGCCGGGTTCGGGATCGGTCGCGGTGCAGATCGCGCTCGAGGAACTCGGCGCATCCTACGAGCGCGTCTGGGTGGGCGGAGCGGAGGCCGACGCGGCGGCGTTCCGCGCGCTGAATCCGACCGGCCGGGTTCCGGCGCTCGGACTCCCCGACGGCAGCGTGATGTTCGAGTCGGCGGCGATCCTGATCCATCTGTCGCTCGCGCACCCCGGGGTCGGGCTTGCACCCGCCGCCGGCACGCCGGCGCACGCGCGTTTCCTGCAATGGATCGTGTTCCTGTCGGCGAACCTCTACGACGCGGCGCTGCGCACGTATTATTCGGATCGTTACTCGACGCTCGGCAACGATGGCGCTGACGCGGTTCGCCAGCGGGCCGCGGAGGACTACCTGCGGGATCTGCAGTTGATTGCCGCCCATCTCGGCCCTTACGTGCTCGGCGCGGATTATTCGCTCGCCGACGGCTACCTGCACATGCTGGCGGGATGGTACCCGGGCGAACGGGCCGAACTGCACCGTCGCGTTCCCGCCCTCGCCGCGCACGCGGCGCTCGTGGATGCGCGGCCGGCGGTCGCGAAGACATTGGCCGACAACGCGGAATAGAGAGCACGCCGATGCCCGTCGAGTCCTTGTTCGCGACCCTGGTGTACCGGGCGCGCATCCGCGACCGTGGGCTCACGGCCTTGAACGCCGACCTGCTGCGCGAGTGCCGACAGCTGCGGATCGACGACGCCGCGGGACGGCGGTGGTCGCGTTCCCACTATCCCGGCGGATACACCTCGTACGGTTCGGTGAACCGGCTGCACCGGCAGTCGCCGACCTTCGCGCGCCTGCGCGAGCTGATCACGCCGCACGTGACCGCGTTCGTGCGGACCCTACGCCTCGACGTCGCCCGCCGGCCGCTCGAGATGACCGATTGCTGGGCCAACATCATGCCACGGGGTCTGTCGCACGGCTGGCATCTGCACCCGCTGTCGACCATCAGCGGCACGTACTACGTGCAGACCCCACCGGGGGCCGCCGGGATCAAGTTCGAGGATCCCCGGCTCGACCGGATGATGGCCGCGCCACCGCGCCGCGCCCGGGTACCGCGCGCCGCGCGCATCTGGGTGAGTCTTCCCGCACGGGCGGGGAACCTGGTGCTGTTCGAAAGCTGGCTGCGTCACGAGGTCCCGCTGCATCCGGTGCGCGCGGAGCGAGTCAGCATCAGCTTCAACTACGGCTGGTTCTGAACCCGGTCGCCGACCCACGAGGATGACTCGATGAACACGACACCCGGATCGATGAGCCGCGGCCGCGAGGCGCGCCGTTCCCGGGCGAACGCGGCGGCCGCGAAGTATCCCTACATCCGGCGCCGGCTGGCGCCGGTCGAGCTCCTGAGCGACGAGGCCGTCGAGATCATCGAGCACAACGCCGAGACGATCCTCGAGGAGATCGGCATCGAGTTCCGCCGCGACCCGGAATCGCTGCGTTTGTGGCACGAGGCCGGCGCCGACGTGCGCGGCGAACGGGTCCACATTCCGCGCGGGATGGCACGACGGCTGCTGCGGACCGCGCCGCGCGAATTCACGTTGCACGCGCGCAATCCCGCGCGCAGCGTGCGTTTCGGCGGCGATGCGACGGTGTTCTCCCCGGTCGGCGGCCCGCCGTTCGTCACCGACCTCGACCGCGGGCGGCGCTACGGCACTCTCGAGGATCTGACGAATTTCATCAAGTTGGCGCATGTCGCTCCCGCGATCCACTTCTCCGGCGGATGCATGTGCGAGCCGATGGAGATTCCGCCGAACAAACGCCACCTCGACGTGCAGTATGCGTTCTTCCGCCACAGCGACCAGGGATGCGAGGCGACGCCGGAGACCCCGAGCCATGCGCGCGACGCGATCGAGATCGCGCGGCAGCTGTTCGGCGCCGGCTTCCTCGCCGATCACGCGGTCGTTCTCGGCAACATCAACTCCAACTCGCCGCTGGTGTTCGACGGGCGCATGCTCGGCGCGTTGCGCGAATTCGCCGGCGCGAATCAGGGAACGATCGTCGTTCCGGCGGTGCTCGCCGGCGCGATGGGCCCGGTCACCGCCGCAGGCTGCATGGCGGAGATCCTCGCCGAGACGATGGCGGGCCTCGCGCTCACGCAGCTGGTCAGGCCGGGTGCGCCCGCGATCCTCGGATCCTTCGTCGGCGCGATCTCGATGCGCACCGGCGCGCCGACCTTCGGCACGCCCGAGGCGACGCAGATGATCTTCGCGACCGCGCAGCTCGCGAGGCGCCTCGGCGTGCCGTGCCGCAGCGGGGGTTCCCTGTGCTCGTCGAAAATCGCGGACGCGCAAGCGGCCTATGAGAGCGCGCACACGCTGCTGCCGACGCTGCTCGCGGGTGTGAACCTCGTGACCCATGCCGCCGGCTGGCTAGAGGGGGGGCTGGTCGCCGGCTACGAGAAGTTCGTGATGGACGCCGATCAACTCGCGATGATGCAGGTCTTGGCGCAGGGGATGGACCTGTCGGATCGCGGACAGGCGCTGGACGCGCTTCGGGAGGTCGGACCGGGCAGCCATTTCCTCGGCTGCGGGCACACCCAGGCGAACTTCGAGTCGGCGTTCTATCAATCCACGATCGCCGATTATGCGTCCTACGAGCAGTGGTCGCTCGAAGGGGCGCTCACCGCGGAGCAGCGCGCGAATCGCGTCTGGAAGAAAATGCTCGCCGATTACCAGGACCCCGGGATCGATCCG
>JAKBCG010000320.1 GCA_021808035.1 Pseudomonadota bacterium | reverse complement strand
CTCGCGCACGGGCTGCCCGGTCTGGGATACGATCGGCGCATCGAGTTGCTGCCGGTCGGTTGGCGGCAGCTCGGGCGCCGAATCGATGCGGTGGCCGAACGCTTCCGCCGCGAGCACGGCACGGTGCCGCTGGTGGTCGGCATGGACCGCTACGTGATCGCGAGCGAGCTCGCGTTCTACGGATCGGCGCGGCCGGATCCGGTCGGCAACACGACGAGCGGCCACCTGTTCGGCGGGATGGGATTGATGTACGAGCGCTGGTTTCCGGTGGACCGGCAGCTCGGCCGGACCTTGCTGCTGGTTTCCCTGGATCGGTCGAGTCTCGAGGAAGCGGCGGTCCCCGCCGCCGCGGCGTCGCTCGGCCCGATCCGTTCCGGCGCGTTGACGCGGAACGGACACTTCATCCGCGATTACTACTACCGGTTCGCGTACGACTACCGCGGACCGCCCGCGGTGCGCTAGGTGCCGGAGCGGCCCCAGGTGAAGAACTTCGTGACCGCGTAGTTCCACATCGAGCCGACGAGGATTCCGCCGAGCGCGCCGATCACCCAGGTCCCGTAGGACTTGAAGATGAACGAAGCGACGGTGACGTTCATCACACCGCCGATGCTGCACGCGAGCACGAACAAGAACCAGCCCCGCAGCCATCGCCAGCCCCGCAGCCGCGCGTCGCGGTAGGTCAGCAGGTTGTTCAGCGCGAAATTGAAGGTCATCGCGCACAGCGCGGCGATCGCCTGAGCGACGGTGAAGCGCGTGTGCGCGATCCGCAGCAACGGCGTCAGCACCGCGAAGTGCACCGCGATGCCGAGCACGCCGACGATCGAGAAGGAGACGAAACGGACCGGGACGACGTGGCCGACCATCTTGTCGAGCAACAACATCGCATAGTCCCACGCGGTCACTGAATCCAGCTTGCTCTCTCCCGCGTTGCGTGGCCGGAACTGGTAAGGCAATTCCTCGAACCGCAACGGGCTGGGGTGCGATGCGAACAGGTCCGCGAGGAGCTTGAATCCGATCGCGGACAGCCGCTCGCGGCTGCGCTCGAACACGCCACGATGCATCATGAAGAATCCGCTCATCGGATCCTTGAGGTCCTCGGGGACGAGGATCCGGCTGAGCCGCACGCCGATGCGGCTGAGGCGTGCGCGGCCCCGATCCCAATCACCGATGCCGCCGCCGGACACATAGCGGCTGCCGACGACGATTTCCGCGGCGCCGCCGCGCAAGGTCGCGAGCATCGCCGGCAGCAAGCGTTCGTCGTGCTGCAGGTCGGCGTCGAGCACCGCGAGAAACGGCGCGGCGCTCGCGAGCATCCCTTCGACGCATGCCGAGGACAACCCCCGCCGGCCGAATCGCTGGATCACGCGGATCCGTCGATCCTGCAGCGCGAGCTCGCGGACGCGTTCCGCGGTTCCGTCCGGGGACGCGTCGTCGACGAAGATCACTTCCCAGGCGACGCCGCCCAGCGCCGAACGCAATCGGCCGACGAGCGCGGCGACGTTCTCGCACTCGTTGTAGGTCGGCACGACGACCGTGAGCTCCGCGCCGCGCAGCCGCAGATCCTCGCTCACGAGCTCGGCGTCGTCCAACGATGACTCCGGGCGCATCGGCCGGTTCCTCAGGCGCCGATCCTCGGAAAGCGGGCCATCGCTTCCAGATCGTTCAATTCCTGGTCGTTGCGTATGTAGAGTTTCGAGGCGTCGCGAACCGGCTGGTGATCCCAGGGCAGGTAGCGGCCCTTGCGCAGCGCGGCGTCGACCAGATGCCGGCGTCGTTGGCTCGCGAGGACCTCGGCGTGCAGCTCCGCGAGGTTCCAGCGTTCCCCGAGCTCGGCGCGGAACGCGCGCACCGTCCCGGCATGCGACGGCTCCGCCGCGAGATTGCGCAGTTCCATCGGGTCGGCGCCGAGGTCGTAGAGCTGGTCGGGGTCGACCGGCGAATGCACGAATTTCCAGTGGCCGCGCCGGATCATCACGAGCGGTGCGATCGCTCCCTCGCCGAGGAACTCGCCGATCACCTCGTCGGGGCCGGCGGCGGCGCCGGACAACGCCGGCAGCAGGCTGCGGCCGCACAGCGGCGTCGCATAGCGCTCGCCGGGGACGCCGCCGAGCTCGCACAGCGTCGGCAGGATGTCGACCAGCGAGGCGGACTGGGTGATGCGCCGCGGGGCGAATCGGCGCGGCGAATGCACGATCAGCGGAATGCGGCACGCCGGCTCGAAGAAGCTCATCTTGTACCACATGCCCCGCTCACCGAGCATGTCGCCGTGATCGGCGAGCATCAGGACCACGGTATCGTCGGCGAGGCGTGCGGCCGCGAGCGTGTCGAGCAGCGCACCGACTTGGTCGTCGACGTAGGACACCGCGCCGTAGTACGCGCGCCGCGCCGCGCGCACCTGTTCCTCGGTCACGTTTTGCAGATCGAGGCCGATCACGTGGCGCACCCGGCGGGAGTGCGGATCGAGCGGCTCCGGCGCGGTCCGCACGCGCGGCATGTCGATCTCGACGCCGTCGTAGCGGTTCCAGTACTCCTCCGGGACCACGTACGGGTCGTGCGGATGCGTCATCGAGACGACCATGCAGAACGGCCGGTGGTCCTTGGATCGGGCGATGTCGAAGAGCTTTTGCCGTGCGTTGAACACCACTTCGTCGTCGAAGTCGATTTGATTGGTGCGGGCGCAGGGACCCGCCTGCGTGACCGAATCCATCGTGTGATACCAGCTCAGCCGTTCGGAGAACCGCGTCCAGTCCGGCGTCCAGCCGAAATCGGCCGGGTAGATGTCGGTCGTGAGCCGCTCCTCGAAGCCGTGCAACTGATCCGGCCCGCAGAAATGCATCTTGCCGGACAGCACCGTTTGATACCCGGCATCCCGCAGGTAGTGCGCGAACGTCGGCACCGAGGCCGGCAGCTCGGCGGCGTTGTCGAACGCGCCGATCTTCGACGGCAGGCGTCCCGCCATCCACGAGAACCGCGACGGTGCGCACAGCGGGCTGTTGCAGTAGAAAGAGTCGAACACGACCCCGCCCGCGGCGAGCGCGTCGATTCGGGGCGTGCGGCTCGTCGGATTCCCGTAGGCGCGCAGCGCGCCCGCGGTCAACTGGTCGGCCATCAGGATCAGGACATTCGGTCGCGCGTTCAACTGGCGTCACTCCACGGCGGGGCCGGGGCGCCCGGAGCGGGCGACCCGTGAAAGATCACAACCGAA
>JAKBCG010000319.1 GCA_021808035.1 Pseudomonadota bacterium | reverse complement strand
CGACGTCGTGCTCGGCGCACAAGCGGCCGGTCTCGCCGTCGACGACCACTTCGGGGATCCCGCCATGCCGGGTGGCGACCGCCGGTACACCGCTCGCCGCGGCCTCCAGCAACACCATCCCGAGACCTTCCGCATCGCCGCTGCGCGCCTGCACGCTCGGCAGCGCCAGGACCCAGGCTTGGGCCACGCGTTCGAGCACCGCCGCGTGCGGAGCCGCACCGAGAAACTGCACGGCGCCGGCCAGGCCGAGCCGTTCGACCTGCCGGCGCAGCCGCTGCTCGAGCGGTCCCTCGCCGACGATCTGCAGCTCGGCCTCCGGCACCCGCTGCACCACGGCCGCGAACGCCGCGATCAGGTCCGCGGTCCCCTTCTTCTCCACCAGGCGGGCGACGTGCAGCACCGTCGGCCGGGAACGATGCGTCGTCGCGGGACGGATCGTCTCGGTATCGACGCCGATGTAGTGCACCCGGGTCCGCGCCGCCGGGAAGCCGAGCGCGACGACGCGGTCGCGGACGTATTCCGACACGCACAGGAACAGCGCGCCGTCGCGCGCCAATCGGGCGCGCCGGAATCGATACTGCGCCCATTCCGGTGAACCCAGGAATGCGGGCGTCGCCAGCGTCGCGTCGAAGCCATGGAAGCTCGTGACCAGTGGAATGCCGAGGCGCCGCGCGAGCGGCAGCGCGTACACGCCGTTGACGCCGAAATGCGCGTGGATCAACGCGGGCCGATGGCCCTCGAGCAGCCGCCGGTAGGCCCGGGTATCCCGCGTCAGCATCTGCCAGATCACCCGCGGCAGCGGCGACCCGCGGACCCGGTCCTGCAGCGCGAAGCTCGCCGCCCCCGCCGGCGGCTCGCCATAGCGCAGTCGTCCGAGGTACAGCGGCCGGTACCGCCGCAGGAGCTGCGCCTGTTGCGCGATGAACGGCTCGGAGATCCTGAACAGATTGTGGCGGAAGATGACGACCTTGCGCACTGTCACGCCACCCGCCCGTCGCCGGGAGTCAGTCGAGCCATTGCTCGCCTTTGTACCACGCGACCGTCGTACGGAAACCCTCGGCGATGCCGATGCGCGCTCGATAGACCGCGGCGGGCAGCAACTCGCCGGCCGAGACCGACCAGTCCGGGTGCAGCATCTCGCGGGCCTTGCCGGCGCTGAAGAGCGGCACCGTGCGCTGCAGCCGGCCGCGCCAGCCCGAGGCATGTCCCGCCGCCAGCAACGCGGCATCGGGAATGCGCACGAAGCGTGCGCGGCGGCCGATCGCGCGGGCCGCTTCCGTCATGATCTCCCGCGCCGAGTAGCCCGCCGGACGGTCGTCCGCGAGCGCAAAGAGCCCCGCGGCGCCGCCACCGCTCGCGAGCTGCGCGATCGCCGCCGCCGCATCGGCGACGTGGACGATCGCGATGCGCCCCGATCCAGCGATCGGCACGAGCGCCCGCGACGCCGCCTTGAACAGCGCGAGCGTCTCCCGGTCCCAGGGACCGTAGATCACCGGCGGACGCACGATCACCAGTCGATCGGGATCGTCGCGGTAGACGGCCTGCGCCGCCGCCTCGCCCGCGTGCTTGCTCGCCGCGTACGCGGAGATCCGCGGTTCGCGCGCCGCGAGCGAGGACACCACCACGAGGCGCGACCCGGCCGCCTGACGCCGCGCCGCCTCGGCGACCGCGCGCGTGCCGTCGCGATTGACGCGCAGGAAATCCGCGGCGTGGCGCGCCCTGATCAGCCCCGCGGCATGCACGACCGCATCGGCACCGGCGGTGAGACGCGCGAGCGCCGCCGGATCCTCGAGGCTGCCCGGCACCACCTCGAGGTCGAGGTCGCGCCACGCGTCGCGCGGCAGACCGGCGCGCGCGAGGATCCGGATCCGCGACCCCGTCCGCGCGAGCGCGATCACGACGTGCCGCCCCAGGAATCCGGTCGCGCCGGTCACCGCGATGACGCGGTCGCGGCTCACTCGCCGTCGGCACCCGCCGCCGCGGCAGACGGCGCGTCGGTGATCGCGCCGGCGAGATACAGCGCACGGGCGCGGC
This sequence comes from Pseudomonadota bacterium, assembly GCA_021808035.1. Classification (GTDB taxonomy): domain Bacteria; phylum Pseudomonadota; class Gammaproteobacteria; order Steroidobacterales; family Steroidobacteraceae; genus Bog-1198. The sequence goes on along the minus strand of JAKBCG010000319.1, from coordinate 1,176 downwards.
TGCGGCTCAGCTTGCCGGACGTGGTCTGCGGCAGACTGTGCGGCGGCACCAGCACGATCTTGGACTCGACGCCGTGGCGGCCGCGGATCAGGTCGGCCACCGACTTCGCAAGCGCGTCGCGTTCCGCCGGATCGCGCATCCGGCACTGCACGAGCGTGACGACTTCCTCGGCGGGCTCCCCGAACACCGAAAAGACCGCGACGTCGCCGGTTCGGACGGCGTCGACTTCCGCCTCGACCGTCCACTCGAGATCCTGCGGCCAGAGGTTGCGGCCGTTGACGATGATCAGGTCCTTCGCCCGGCCGGTGATCACGATCTCACCGTCCAAGAGGTACCCGAGGTCGCCGGTATCGAGCCAGCCGTCGCTGGTGAGTACGCGCGCCGTGTCCTCCGGAGCGCCGAAATAGCCGCTCATCAGGCTCGGACCGCGCGCGAAGATCCGCCCCACGTGACGATCCGGCAGCGCCCGGCCCGAATCATCGCGCACTTCGATCTCATGATCGGGGAGGATGCGTCCGCAGATCACGAACGCGCGGGACCGTCCGCTGCCGCCGCTCGCGGGCACCGCGCGATGTTCGCGTTCGAACACGCCGCCGTCCACGGTGTCGAACCGCGCACCGCGGCCGAGCGGCGCGATCGACAGCGTCAGGGTCGCCTCCGCCATGCCGTAGCTCGGCATGAACGCGTTCGCGTCGAAGCCCCGCGGCGCGAAGCGTTCGGCAAAGCGTTCGAGCACGTCCGGCCGGATCAGATCGCCGCCGATCCCGGCGCAGCGCCAGCTCGACAGGTCGAGGTCGGGCGACGCCGCGCGCTCCGCCCGCCGCGCGCACAATTCGTACCCGAACGAGGGGCCATAGGACACGGTACCGCGGTTGCGGCTGATAAGATCGAGCCAGACCAGCGGTCGGCGCGCGAACTCGTGCGTCGGAATGATGTCGATCGAGCGCTGGAACACCGTCGGCGTCAGCAGGCAGCCGACCAGTCCCATGTCGTGATAGAACGGCAGCCACGACACGCCACGATCGGTCGGCGTCACCTGCAGGCCATGCACGCCGGTGATTCGCGTGTTCGCCATTGCGGCGCGCTGACTCACCGCGATCCCCGACGGAAAGCGGGTGCTTCCCGAGGAGAATTGCAGGTAGGCGATGCCCTCGGGATCCGGCGCGGGCAACCCGC
>JAKBCG010000318.1 GCA_021808035.1 Pseudomonadota bacterium | reverse complement strand
CACGCGCCTCGGCGCGCGCGATCGGACTGGATCACCGGAGTCATTCGTCATGCGTCCTTGCATCCCGCGTTCGAGTCGAGGCACTCGATTCCTGTCGCTGTTCCTGTTGCTGTCGCCGGCGATCCGGCTGCATGCGTCGCAGGCCCCGCTCACCCTCGTCGACGCCGTGCAACGGGGGGTCGCGCGGGCGCCGTTGATCCGGGCGGACCGGGACACGATCGCCGCATCGCGCGCGCGGGCGGATCGGGCCGGCCGGTTGCCGGATCCGTCGATGTCGCTCGGCATCTCGAACTATCCCGTGACCGCGCCGGACACGCTGCGCTGGGGGGCCGACCCGATGACGATGCGCACGATCGGGATCACCCAGGAGATCCCGTCCGAGGCGCTGCGAACCGCGCAGCAGCGGCGTGCGGACGCCGGCGTCGACGTCGCGATCGCGACCCGCGCGGTCACGATCGAGCGCACCCAGGAGCGCGTCGCCGATGCGTGGATCGCGGTGTGGGCGCTGGGCCGGCGCCGCACCGAGCTCATCGAGCTGCGCGCGGAGAGCCGCCTCGCGGTGCAGGTCGCGAAGGCACGCCTGAAAGGCGGCGATGGCACGGCCACCGACGTGCTCGCGGCGCAGTCGGCCGCGCTCACCCTCGAGAATCGGATCGATGCGGTCGACGCCGCCCGGGAGGCGGCGCGCGCCGAGCTGCGGCGCTGGGTCGGGTCGAGCGCGAACCGGCTGGCCGCGCCGCCGGATTTCGCGCGGCTTCCGCAAGCGCCCGCCATGCTCGAAACGCGCGTCGACCGTCAGGTGCCGATGGACCTGTGGCGGGCGCGCGAAGGCGCGGCGGCGGCGGCGTTCGCGGAAGCGCGAGCGACGAAGCACCCGGACTGGAGCGTCGGGGTCGCCTACGGCAACCGCAGCCCCGGGCGTGCCGACATGGTGTCGCTGCAATTCAGCGTGAGCTTGCCGGTGTTCACCCGCCACCGCCAGGATCCGGGGATCGACGCGGCGGACGACGACTGGCGTGCCGTGCAGGCTGAGCATCGGGATGCGCGGCGCGCGCAGCGCGCGGCCGTCGCGGCGAGACTCGCCGTTTGGCGCGGCTGGACACGGCGGATCGATCGCGATCGCGATCAGTTGCTGCCGCTCGCGCGCGATCGGGCCCGCACGGCGCTCGCCGCCTATCGTGGCGGCGGCTCGCTGCAGCCGTGGCTCGAGGCGCGTCGCGACGAGATCGCGTCGCGCCTGAGCTACGTCGACGCCCTCGCGGCGCGCGCCGGGCAATGGACGGCGCTCGCCTATCTGATGCCGGCGAAGGGAGAACTGCCATGAGACGATCCGCCCTGTCGGCGGCCGCGCTGCTCGCGGCCGTCGCGCTCGTTGCGCTCGGCTACCGGATCGGGCGCCGGGCGGCGCCTCCGGCGGGCCACCCGGTGCCGGCCATGCCGGGCGGGGGTGCGACGCCCGCGCGGCGGATCCTCTACTGGTACGACCCGATGGCCCCCGAGCAGCACTTCGCTCATCCGGGGCTCTCGCCGATGGGCATGCAGACGGTCCCGAGATATGCGAGTCGTCCCGCAGGCTCACCGGGCGTAAGCATCGACCCGCGGATGGTCGCAAATCTCGGGATACGCACCGCGATCGTCGAGCGTCGGGCGTTGTCCGTGCGGGTGCGCGTGCCGGCCAGCGTGAGCTGGAATCTCGACGATGCGTACACGATCAGTGCGCGTGCGGACGGCATCGTCACGCGGCTCGACGTCCGCGCGCCGTATACGCGCGTCGCCGCCGGGCAACCGCTCGCGGCACTGCTCGCGCCGGCCTGGGGCGGCGCACTCGCCGAGTATGCGGCGCTGCTGCACAGCCGCTCGTCCGACGCCCGCGCGCTGCGTGTGGCTGCACGCGAGCGCCTGCGCGTGCTGGGTCTGTCGGATCGCGACATCCGCGACGCGATCCGCGGGCGCGGTCCGGGCTCCGCGGTCGCCGTGCGTGCGCCCGAGGCCGGCGTGATCGTGACCGTCGATGTGCGGGAGGGGCAGCGCGTCGACGCGGGTCAGACGCTGATGACGCTGAACGGGCTGGGAACGGTCTGGCTGCTCGCCGCGATCCCGCAGGACGCGATCGGCGGGATCGGTGCCGGCACCCCCGTCGAGGCTCGGGTGGATGCATTTCCAGGCCGGATTTTCCATGGTTCCGTCGCGGCGCTGCTGCCGGAGGTCGACCCGGTGACCCGGACGCAACGGGCCCGCATCGTGCTCGCGAATCCCGACCGGATGCTCGCACCCGGCATGTTCGCGACGGTGTCGTTGCGACCGGCGCCGGGACCCGCGCTGCCGCTCGTGCCGACGGGCGCGATCATCGCCACCGGCGCGGCGACACGGGTGATCCTCGCGACCGGGAACGGCCACTTCGAACCGGTTCCGGTCGTGCCCGGCCGATCGGCCGGCGGTTACACCGAGATCTTGCGCGGTGTTCGGGGCGGGGAACGCATCGTCGTCTCGGGTCAGTTCCTGATCGATTCGGAGGCCAGCCTGTCGGGCGCGCTGGGACGCCTGTGATCGCCGCGGTGATCCGCTGGTCGATCGCTCATCGAGCGCTGGTGCTGCTCGGCGCGTTGGTGCTCGCGCTCGCGGGCGTCTACGCGGTGTCCCGGACGCCGCTCGATGCGCTGCCCGACCTGTCCGACACCGAGGTCATCCTGCGCACGAGCTGGCCCGGCCAGCCGCCGCAGATCGTCGAGGACCAGGTCACCTATCCGCTCGCGACGACGATGCTGTCGGTCCCGGGCGCGACCGCGGTGCGAGGTTACTCCTTCTTCGGCGACTCCTATGTCTACGTGCTGTTCAACGATCGGACCAACCTCGATCGGGCGCGATCGCGGGTGCTGGAAGCCCTTGGTCAGATCCGCGGGCAGTTGCCGCCCGGGGTGGCTCCGACGCTCGGCCCCGATGCGACCGGGCTCGGCTGGATCTATGAATACGCGCTCGTCGATCGCACCGGCCGAACCGATTCAGGCAAGCTCCGCAGCCTCCAGGACTGGTTCTTGAAGTATCGATTGAAGACGGTCCCCAACGTCGCCGAGGTCGCCTCGATCGGCGGCATGGTGCGGGCTTGGCAGGTGATCCCGGATCCGCGGGCGCTCGCGGCGCGCGGGATCACGGTCGCGCAGCTCATCGCGGCGATCCGTAACGCGAACGGCGCCAGCGGCGGTTCGGTCATCGAGCAGGGC
>JAKBCG010000317.1 GCA_021808035.1 Pseudomonadota bacterium | reverse complement strand
CTGCGCCGCGGCCGTCTGCAGCACGATCAGTACGCCGGCCGCGACGGCGGCCCAGCGATGGAACTTGAACATCGACTCACTCCTCGGGCGGCGGTGCGCCGTAAATCTCTCGGTTGCCATTCGGCTGCAGCGGTCCGACCAGGCCCGCGGCTTCCATGGCCTCGACCAGGCGCGCGGCGCGGTTGTAGCCGATCTTGAGGCGCCGCTGCACGCCGGAGATCGACGCCCTGCGGGATTCGGTGACGATCCGCACCGCTTCATCGTACAGCGGATCCTGCTCGGCATCCGATGCGGCTTCGCCGGACTCCTCGTCATCCGACGCGAATCCGGGGATGGGGTTCCGCGGTCCCTCGAGAATTTCATCGATATAGACCGGCGGTGAGGCGGACCTGAGCCCGGCGACCACCCGGTGGACCTCCTGGTCCGACACGAACGCACCGTGCACGCGGGTCGGAATCGCGGTGCCCGGGGGCAGGTACAGCATGTCGCCGTGGCCGAGGAGCGATTCCGCGCCGCTCTGGTCGAGGATCGTGCGCGAGTCGACCTTGGCCGAGACCTGGAACGCGATCCGCGTCGGGATGTTCGCCTTGATGAGCCCGGTGATCACGTCGACCGACGGCCGCTGCGTCGCGAGGATCAGGTGGATCCCCGACGCGCGCGCCTTCTGCGCGAGCCGCGCAATGAGCTCCTCGACCTTCTTGCCGACGATCATCATCAGGTCCGCGAGCTCGTCGATGATCACGACGACCAAGGGCATGGTCGCGAGGTCCGGGACGTCCTCGGCGGCGACGCCGGGTACGCCTTGCGCGACCTTTTGCATCCGGATCGGGTCCTTGATCGGCTTGCCGGCGTCGGCCGCGTCCTTGACCTTGCGGTTGAACCCGGCGAGGTTGCGCACACCGAGCGCGGACATCAGCTGATAGCGCCGCTCCATCTCCGCAACGCACCAGCGCAGCGCGTTCGCGGCCTGCTTCATGTCGGTGACGACCGGGGAGAGCAGGTGCGGGATCCCCTCGTACACCGAGAGCTCGAGCATCTTCGGGTCGATCATGATCAGCCGCACGTGCTCGGGGCTGGCCTTGTACACGAGGCTCAGCACCATCGCATTGATCCCGACGGACTTGCCGGAGCCGGTGGTGCCGGCGATCAACAGGTGCGGCATGCGCGCGAGGTCCGCGACGACCGGCGCGCCGCCGATGTCCTTGCCGAGCGCGAGCGCGAGCGGCGACCCCAGGTCGTCGTAGGCCTTCGACTTGATGATCTCGCCGAGCGTCACGATCTCGCGCTTCTCGTTCGGGATCTCGAGCCCGACGACCGACTTGCCCGGGATCACCTCGACCACCCGCACGCTGATCGCCGACAGCGCGCGCGCGAGATCCTTCGAGAGGTTGCTGATCTGGCTGACCTTCACGCCCGGCGCCGGACGCAGCTCGAAGCGGGTGACGACCGGCCCCGGCTGCACGGCGACGACCTCGGCGTCGACGCCGAAGTCCTTGAGCTTGAGCTCGACGAGCCGGGACATCGCCTCGAGCGCCTCGTCGGAGTACGAGGGCTCGCGCGCCGGCGGCTCGTCGAGCAGCGCGAGCGAGGGCAGCTCGCTCGACTTCGGCGCATCGAACAGCGGCACCTGCCGCTCGCGCTCGATGCGCTCGGAGCGCACCACCGCGGGCGCCGGCGCCTCGATCCGCGGCGGCGTACGCGGACCGGTTTTTTTCTGTTCCTCGCGGACCACGTCCTGCCGCGCCTGCTTGCGCTGCTGGCCGCCCGCGATCTCGCGGCGGCTCTCGATCCAGGCGCGCACGGCATCGACCGCGCGCAGCGCCGCCGCGCCGAGCCGATCCATGATCGTGAACCACGACACGCCGAGAAACAGCGCCACGCCCGCGAACCAGAGCCCGAGGAGCAGCAGCGTCGCGCCGAGCATCCGCAGCCCGTGCGCCGTGCCCTCGCCGACCACTTGTCCGAGAGCCCCTCCGGCACTGCTCGGGAAACCCGCGCCATCCCAATGGAGCGCGGCCAGGCCGCAACTCGTGAGCAGGGTGAGCGCGAACCCTCCGGCCCGCAGCCAGGTGGTCGCGCGCGAGCGCACGCGCGGCGGCGCCGCGTCTTGGTGGATCAGCCAGCCGGCATAACCCATCAGCACCGGGAACAGATACGCGGGGCGGCCGAACAAGAACAAGAACAGCGCCGCGAGCCATGCGCCGACGGGGCCGATCCAGTTCGCGACCGGCCCCGCGTGGGCGCCGGTGTCGGCAAAACCCCGGTCGGTGGCGTGATAGGACCACAGCGCGAGGAGCAGGATGAGGCCGAGCGCGCCGAGCACCCACAGCGCCCCCTCGCGCAACGAGCGCGCGACCGCGGCCGAGATCGCCGGCTTCGGCTTGTCGGTGCGCGTGTCGGCGGATTTATCGGCGTCGACTGCCTTGATGGTCGTTTACCCAACTCATTGGACGAAATAAACTAACGCGCCGATGCGAGCGTGCCTCGAGGGGCGCCGCGGACCCGCCACCGCCGCGAGGACAATTTTACATGAGCGAAGCGATCCATAGCCGCCTGATCGTGCTCGGTTCGGGCCCGGCCGGATATACCGCGGCGATCTACGCGGCGCGAGCGAACCGCGCGCCGCTCCTGGTCACCGGACTCGAACAGGGCGGCCAGCTGATGACGACGACCGACGTCGACAACTGGCCGGGCGACGTCGAGGGGCTCCAGGGCCCGGCGCTCATGGAGCGGATGCGCCGGCACGCGGAGCGTTTCGCGACGCGGATCGTCGTCGATCACGTGAACCGGGTCGACCTCGGCGTGCGCCCGTTCCGGCTCCTGGGCGATGCGGGCGAGTACCGCTGCGATGCGTTGATCATCGCGACCGGCGCGTCCGCGAAGTACTTGGGGTTGCCGTCCGAGGAGCGGTTCCGCGGCCAGGGCGTCTCCGCCTGCGCGACCTGCGACGGCTTTTTCTTCCGCGGCAAGCGCGTCGCGGTGATCGGCGGCGGCAACACCGCGGTCGAGGAGGCGCTGTACCTGGCGAACCTCGCCTCCCACGTGACGCTCGTGCACCGGCGCGACACGCTGCGCGCCGAGCGGATCCTGCAGGATCGGCTGTTCGCGCTCGAGCGGGCGGGCAAGGTCGCGATCGCGTGGAACCACGAGGTCGAGGAGATCCTGGGCGATGCGACCGGCGTCACCGGCGTGCGGCTGCGGCCGACCACCGGCGCGGGCGCA
>JAKBCG010000316.1 GCA_021808035.1 Pseudomonadota bacterium | reverse complement strand
GGCAGGGCGAAGCCGGCCAAGGGCTGAGCGCGCCGATGCGACGCGCAGCGCAGCATTCCGTGAAGCCGATCCCGGTGCGCGCCGGGATCGGCCTGCGCGCTCCCCACGTGACTCGAGTCCTCGCCGAGAAGCCGCGGATCCCTTGGCTCGAGGTTCACAGCGAGAACTATTTCGCGGCCGGTGGCGCCGCGCACGACGCGCTCGAGCGGATCCGGGCCGACTATCCGTTGAGCCTGCACGGCGTGGGACTGTCGCTCGGCTCCGCGGACCCACTGGATTCTGCGCATCTGGAGCGCCTGCGGGAGCTCGTCGGTCGCTACCAGCCCGCATTCGTCTCGGAACACCTGTCCTGGGGTGCGATCGACGGAATGCACTGGAACGACCTGCTGCCGTTACCGCACACCCGCGAAGCGGCTGCGCTCCTCGTCGACCGCATCCACGAGGTCGAGGAATCCCTCGGCCGGCCGATCCTGGTCGAGAACGTGTCCAGCTATCTGCGCTTTCACGCCGGGATGAGCGAGGCCGAGTTCGTCGCCGACGTCGTCCGGCGCAGCGGCTGCGGGCTGCTGCTCGACGTCAACAATGTCTACGTGAACAGCGTGAATCACGGCTTCGATCCGGTCGACTACCTGCGCGCGATACCATGCGGTGTCGTCGCCGAGATGCACCTCGCCGGCCACACGCGCAAGACGGGCCTGCCGGAGCCGCTGATCATCGACAGCCACGACGACTTCGTGAGCGCCGAAGTCTGGGCGCTCTACGAGCGCGCGATCGAGCGATTCGGACCCCAGCCGACCCTGATCGAATGGGACGCACGCATTCCCCCGCTCGAAGCGTTGATCGAGGAAGCGGCCCGCGCGACGCAACGGCTGGAGGCGTGCCGTGCCGAGCTTGCGTGAACTGCAACGAGGCTTCGCGGCGGCGATGCACGGCCGTGCCGGAGAAATCGTTGCTGCGATCGACGGCGGCGCGCTCGGCGCGGGCGCGCGGGTCGGAATCTACCGAAATGCGATCGCGGCGACCCGTCTGCGCACCTTGAGCGACTCGTATCCCGCGGTGCGCGCACTCGTCGGCGACGCCTTCTTCGAGCGCCTCGCGTATCGCTATTCGGATCTCAACCCCTCGCGCAGCGGCGATCTGTGCGTCTACGGCGCACGATTTCCGCAATTCATCGAACAATCCCCCGAGGCGATCGAGCCGGTCCCGTATCTCGCCGACATCGCGCGCCTCGAATGGCTGCGTCAGGAAGCGGCGCTCGCGGCCGACGCGGACTCGGTGCCGGACCCGATGCCGCGGCTCCCCGCGGCCGCCGATCCGCGACGACTGCGGGCGACGTTGCACCCGAGCCTGCGGTCGATTCGCAGCGCATTCCCGGTATTCGCGATCCACCGTTGGTGCGATGCGCCGGCCGAACCGGCGCCGCGGCTCGATGACGGCGCTGAATGCGGCTTGATCTGGCGCTCGGACGGCGAGGTCGCGGAGTCGGCGATCCACCCGGCGAGCTACGCGTTCGTCGAGGCCCTGCGCGAGGGCGGTACGCTCGCCGACGCCGCGGCGGCCGGCGAAGCGCAAGATGACGGCTTTCGCCTGCGCGACTGCCTCGAGGGCCTCCTCGATCGCGGACTGATCGTCGATTTCACCCCGGAAGCGGGGAGTTCATGATGCGTCCGCTCGACCGCTGCCTTGCCGTGTACGACCGGTTGGCGCGTCACGCGGCGTCGATCGAGCCGATCGCGCTGTTGCTGCTTCGATGGTGGGTCGCGATGGCGTTCTGGAAGGCCGGCGTCGTGAAGTTCGCCGACCCGTCCGGCACCTCGTACCTGTTCCACGACGAGTATCGCGTGCCACTGCTGTCGCCGGACGTCGCGGCGTTCCTCGGCACCTGGATCGAGCTGATCACGCCGTGGTTCCTCGGGCTCGGAATCCTCAGTCGTCCGACCGCGGCGTTCCTCTTCGTCTACAACGTCATCTGTGTGATTTCATACCCGGACCTCTGGCCGCACGGGCTCTGGCACGGCCTCATCGGCAGCGATTTCGCCGATCACAAGGTCTGGGGGATGATGCTGATGGTCGTGATCGCACGCGGCGCCGGCGCGCTGTCGGTCGACTCGGCGCTGGATCGATGGCGCCGCCGGCATCGGGCCGGGTGACGCGACGCGCCGGGGACCCGGACGACGCGAACGACTTCGGACCCCGGTGCGCCGATCGCGGCACTTCAGCCGCGGCGGAATACCAGGGTCGCGTTGGTGCCGCCGAAACCGAAGCTGTTCGACATCACGGTGTCGATCCGACGGCGCTCCGTCGTGCGCAGGATCGGAAAATCAGCGCACGCTTCGTCGAGCGCGTCGATGTTCACCGAGCCCGCGAGGAAACCGTCGCGCATCATCAGCAGGCAATAGATCGCCTCCTGCACGCCGGCCGCCCCGAGCGAGTGCCCCGTCAGGGATTTCGTGGACGAGATCGGCGGCATCGATGCGCCGAAGGCTTCGCGCACGGCCTTGAGCTCGATCACGTCGCCGACCGGTGTCGACGTTCCGTGCGTGTTCAGATAGTCGATCGATCCGCCTTGCAGGCCCTCGAGCGCCTGCCGCATGCAGCGAACCGCGCCCTCGCCCGATGGTTGCACCATGTCCTGGCCGTCGGCGCTGACCCCGTAACCCACGAGTTCGGCATGGATCCGCGCATTGCGTGCCTGCGCGTGCTCGAGTGACTCCAGCACGATCATGCCTCCGCCGCCCGCGATCACGAAGCCATCGCGCTGCGCATCGTACGCGCGCGACGCGGCCTGCGGGGCGTCGTTGCGCGAGGAGGACAGCGCGCCCATCGCGTCGAACAAGCACGTCAAGGACCAATGCTCTTCCTCGCCACCGCCGCAGAACATCACGTCCTGGTTCCCCCAGCGGATCTGCTCGGCGGCGACCCCGATACAATGCGAGCTGGTGGCGCACGCGGAGGTCACCGAGAAACTCACGCCCTTGATCTTGAAGCTGGTCGCAAGGCATGCGGCGACCGTGCTGCACATCGTGCGCGGGACGCGGGTCGCGCCGACTTTGCGGACGCCGCGCTCGCGCAGCAGGTCCGCCGCCTCGACGAGGTTCGCCGGCGAGCCGCCGCCGGTGCCGGCGATCAGTCCGGTGCGCACGTTGCTGATCTGGTGCTCGGTGAGGCCGGCATCGGCGATCGCCGACTTCATCGAGATGGCCGCATAGGCCGCGGCATCGCCCATG
>JAKBCG010000315.1 GCA_021808035.1 Pseudomonadota bacterium | reverse complement strand
CACCTCGCGGGCGCGCGCCTGGCGTTGCTGCCGAGCCGGGGCACGTTCTTCCTGCTGGCGGGATTCGGGCATCTGAGCCGCGAGTCCGACGGCGAGTTCGCGGCGCGACTGATCCGTGAGCGCCGGGTCGCGATGATCCCGTTGTCCGCGTTCTACGCCGACGGGACGGATACCGGTTTCATCCGGCTGAGCTTCGCGAAGGACGATGCGACCCTGATCGAGGGCGCGAGGCGTCTTCGCGAGGTCTGACGCCGCGGGCCGAATCCGGCGGTCGGGGCGGTCGTGCCACTGCGGCCCCGGGCATCCGGAGCGATCTCGGCAAATGCTTAGGCAATAACGATGAGTGCGCATGGCTGACGGGTGCGGCAAGTGGTACCGTCCCCGGCGATGCCGATCATGAACGCATCCGCGCGACGTTCGACGACCCGAATCCTGCTGGCGGTCACCCTCTGTCTACTCGCCGAGCAGTGGGCGTTCGCGGCCCACGTCGGCGCGGGCCCTTCCGCGATGCCCGGCTGTTCGATGGGCATGGCGATGCCGATGCCCGCGGGTCGGCGTTCGGCGCATCCGTTGGCCGGGATCGCCTGCATCGCGCATTGCACCGCACAACCCGCGGTCGTTGCGCATGCGCCCGCGTCGAACGCCCCGAATCGGATCGACGTCGCGCTGCCGGCGGTGCTCGCCGCCGTCCCGCCGGTGCGCCGGATTCGATGGGTTCCCGACCGAACGGCCGCAGCTCGCGCGCCACCCCATTTTCGTACTCTTCTCTACTGCTCGCTCCTGATCTAGCGACCGTCGGCATTCGTCGCCGCGGTGTCGCGCGCGCCTCGTCGTGCGCGATCGGACTGGATCACCGGAGTCATTCGTCATGCGTCTTCTCGTTCGCTCCCTGTCGTTACTGCTACTGCTGTTGCCGGCCGTTCGGCTGCACGCGTCCGAGGCGCCGCTGACCCTCGTTCAGGCCGTGCAGCGAGGGCTTGCACGCGCGCCCTTGGTTCGAGCGGACCGCGACAGCATCGCCGCATCGCGCGCGCAGGCGGACCGGGCCGGGCGGCTGCCGGATCCGTCGATGTCGGTCGGCGTCTCGAACTATCCCGTGACCTCGCCGGACGCGCTGCGCTGGGGAGCCGAACCGATGTCGATGCGCACGGTCGGGGTCACGCAGGCGATTCCGTCGAAGGCGATGCGCACGGCGGAGCGGCGGCTCGCGGATGCGGGCGTGGACGTCGCGGTGGCCCTCCGTGCGATCACGGTCGAGGATACGCAACGGCGCGTCGCCGACGCGTGGATCGCGGTCTGGGCGCAGCGCCGACGCCGCATCGAACTCCTCGATCTTCGCGAGGAGAGCCGGCTCGCGGTACAGGTCGCGAAGGCGCGCCTGAAGGGCGGCGACGGCACCGTCACCGACGTGCTCGCGGCGCAGTCGGCCGCGCTCACCCTCGAGAATCGGATCGATGCGGTCGACGCCGCCCGGGAGGCGGCGCGCGCCGAGCTGCGGCGCTGGGTCGGGTCGAGCGCGAACCGGCTGGCCGCGGCGCCGGATTTCGCACGCCTTCCGCAGGCGCCCGCGGTGCTCGAAGCGCGCGTCGACCGCCAAGTGCCGATGCGCATCTGGCGAGCACGCGAAAGCGCGGCGGCGGCGACGCTCGCGGAAGCGCGCGCGGCGAAGCACCCGGACTGGAGCGTCGGGGTCGCCTACGGCAACCGGGGCTCCGGACGTTCCGACATGGTGTCGCTGCAATTCAGCGTGAGCTTGCCGGTGTTCACCCGCCACCGCCAGGATCCGGGGATCGACGCGGCGGACGACGACTGGCGCGCGGTGCAGGCTGAGCATCGGGATGCGCGGCGGGCGCAGCGCGCGGCCGTCGAGGCGAGGCTCGCCGTGTGGCGCGGGTGGACGCGGCGGATCGATCGCGATCGCGATCGGTTGCTGCCGCTCGCCCGTGATCGGGCTCGCGCCGCGCTGGCCGCCTACCGTGGCGGCGGCTCGCTGCAGCCCTGGCTCGAGGCGCGTCGCGACGAGATCGCGCTGCGCTTGGGCTACGTCGACGCCCTGGCGGCGCGCGCCGAGCAATGGACGGCGCTCGCCTATTTGATGCCGGCGAAGGGGGAACTGCCATGAGACGTCTCCTGCTCGCGGTGATCGCGCCATGCGCGGCGCTTGCGCTCGTCTCGCTCGGCTACTGGGCCGGTCATCGATCGCCGACGCCCGGAGTTCGCCCCGTACCGGTGGTATCGAGCGAGAGTCCGAAGGCCGCACGGCGGATCCTCTATTGGTACGACCCGATGGCGCCCACGCAGCACTTCGACCATCCGGGGCTCTCGCCGATGGGCATGCAGATGGTGCCGAAATACGCCGCTGGTCCTGCCGGCTCACCGGGCGTGCGCATCGATCCGCGGATGGCCGAAAATCTCGGAATACGCACCGCGATCGTCGAGCGTCGGGCCTTGGCGTCGCGCGTGCGCGTACCGGCCAGCGTGAGCTGGAATCTCGACGAGGCGTACACGATCAGCGCGCGCGCCGACGGAATCGTCACGCGGCTCGACGTCCGCGCGCCCTATACGCGCGTCGCCGCCGGCCAGCCGCTGGCGGCACTGCTGGCACCGGCCTGGGGCGGTGCACTCGGCGAGTATGCCGCGCTCCTGCATTCCCGGTCGTCCGATGCTCGCGCGCTGCGCGCGGCCGCACGCGAGCGCCTGCGCGTGCTCGGCCTGGCGGATCGCGACGTGCGCGACGCAATCCGCGGACGCGGTCCGGGGTCCTCGGTCGCGGTGCGTTCGCCCGAGGCCGGCGTGATCGTGACCGTGGATGTACGGGAAGGGCAGCGCGTCAACGCGGGTCAGACGCTGATGACGCTCAACGGGCTGGGAACGGTCTGGCTGATCGCCGCGATCCCGCAGGGCGCGATCGACGGGATCGGTGCCGGCACCCCCGCCGAGGCACGCGTGGATGCGTTCCCGGGACGGATTTTCCAGGGCTTCGTCGAGCAGGTGCTGCCCGAGGTCGATCCCGCGACCCGGACGCAGCCGGCCCGCATCGTGCTCGCGAATCCCGGCCGGATGCTCGCACCCGGCATGTTCGCGACGGTGTCGTTGCGACCGGCGCCGAGACCCGCGCTGCCGCTCGTGCCGACGGGCGCGATCATCGCCACCGGCGCGGCGACACGGGTGATCCTCGCGACCGGGAACGGCCACTTCGAACCGGTTCCGGTCGTGCCCGGCCGATCGGCCGG